>NZ_CAKKTK010000062.1:0-29131 GCF_920656135.1 Frankia sp. Cppng1_Ct_nod
GGGCTGCTCGGACGGCTCCAGCGGCGGGCCGACGCAGCGTCCGAGCCTACGGCCGGCGACCCCGATCCCCGGTGTGAGCGACGGGGTGTTCTCCCTCGGCGTCGCCAGCGGTGACCCACTGCCCGACGGGGTGATCCTGTGGACGCGACTGGTGACACCGTCCTCCGGTGGGACGACGTTGCCCGACCGGGACATCCCGGTCGACTGGCAGATCGCGACCGACGAGCGCTTCACCGACATCGTGCAGGCGGGAACGCAGACGGCCACATCGGTGCTGGCGCATTCCGTGCACGTCGACGTCCGCGGACTGAAACCGGGCCGGCCGTACTTCTACCGGTTCCGTGCCGGGACGGTGCTGAGCCCGGTCGGGCGGACCCGTACCGCGCCGGCCACGTCGGCGGCGGCGGCCGGTCTGAGCTTCGCGCTGGTGAGCTGCCAGGACTTCCAGAACGGCTACTGGCCGGCGTACAACGCGATCGCCGCCGACGACCTCGACCTGGTCGTCCACGTCGGCGACTACATCTACGAGTACGACCCGAAAAGCAGGTTCCCCGACCGCCGCCACACCACCCCGGCCACACCCGGTCTCGACCAGTTGCAGACCCTCGACGACTACCGGGCGCGGTACGCCCAGTACAAGTCCGACCCGGCGCTGGCGGCCGCCCACGCGGCCTCGGCGTGGGTGGTCACCTGGGACGATCATGAGACCGAGAACAACTACGCTGGCCTCACCGACGAGTCCGGCGACACCGGCGACAAGCACCAGGATCCGCCCGCCTTCGCCCGCCAGCGGGCGAACGCCTACCAGGCGTACTACGAGCACATGCCCATCCGGGTCAGCTACACCCCGGGTTCGCCCGATCTGCGGCTCTACCGCCGGTTCGCCTTCGGTGACCTGCTCACCCTCAACGTGATGGACACCCGGCAGTATCGGACTCCGCAACCGGGTCGCGTCCCCCAGGACATCGGCCCGGCGTCGCTCGGGGACTCCAACACCACGGGGACGATGGCCGGCTCCGAGCAGGAGAAGTGGCTGATCGACGGCCTGAACGCGTCGCGAACCCGGTGGAATGTCATCGCCCAGCAGACGATGATGGCCCAGCTGCACGCCCAGGCCGTCCCGGGCCGCGGACCGGTGCTCGCGAACCTCGACCAGAACGACGGCTACGTACCGTACCGGACCCGGCTACTGTCAGCCGTCCGGGACACCGGAGTACGCAACCCGGTGATCCTGGCCGGCGACATCCACTGCGCCTGGGTCAACGACCTGCGGGTCGACTTCAACAGGCCGGAAACGCCGGTGATCGGCACCGAATTTGTATGCACATCCATCAGTTCCGGGTTCTTCCTGGTCAACGAGGACTTCGTCCGGGAGAACAACCGGCTGCTCAACCCGCATGTGCGGTATTTCCGCGGGGACAAACGCGGCTACACCCGCGTTCGGGTCTCGCCGGGGGAGTGGCGGGCCGACCAGCGGATCGCCGAGACCATCGACCGCCGGGACGCACCGGTCACCACCGATGCAACCTGGGTGATCGAGGACGGGCGGCCCGGCGCCCAGCAGGCGTGACCGCCCTTACCCGCCTATCCGGCCACTCGCCTACCCGGCTATCCGGCTATCCGGCCCTTATCCGGCTGGAGCGAGGAAACGCAGTGCACCCGGTCGCAGGACGATCTCGGTGGGCAGGTCCGCGATCGGGTCGCCGTCGGCATAGAGCTGGAACGGGCGGTCGGCATCCACCCGGATCCTGCGCGCCCGCAGCACCTCGACGTGTGGGGAGTCCACGTGCTTTCCGGAGAACACCTTCGGGAAGGTCGACAGAAACGTGGTCTTCCCGCACTGTGCGAGCAGCACGACGTCCAGCAGACCGTCGTCGATTGATGCCGCGGGCGCGAGGCGCATCCCACCGCCATAGCAGGCCGAGTTGGCCACCGCCACCGTCCAGCCGACGATTTCACGCGGGGCGCCGTCGTCGATCTCCACGGTGAACCGGGCCGGTTTCCACGCGGCTGCCGCGCGCAGCGCCGCGTAGGTGTAGACCTGCTGACCGCGGACGAACCGGGTCCGATTGGCGATCACCTGGACGTCCGAGTCGAAGCCGACACTGGCGATGCCGAGGTAGGCACGGCCGCCCGCCTCGGCAAGATCGATACGGCGTTCGGAGCTGCTGGCCAGCGCGGTCGCGGCGATCACCGGCTGCCTGGCGGCGCCCATCGCGCGCAGAAAGTCGTTGCCACGGCCACCGGGCAGTACGGCGAGCAGCCCGCCGAGGCGTGCCACGGTTTCGGCGACCCGCCCGGCAAGACCGTCCCCGCCGAGCGCGACCGCCACCCGCCCGTCCGCGACGGCATCCGCGGCCAGGTCGGACGCGTGGTCGATATCCCGGGTCAGCTCGATCCGCACGTCGGATGCCCAGCGACGCAGAGCCGCGGCGACGTCAGGCAGCGCGCGGGCACCCCGGCCACCGCCGGCGTGCGGGTTGACGATGAGCAACAGTCGCCGGCGGTCCACATCCGCGGGGAGTGGCACGGATGTCAGCGGCTCAGTGGTCATGACGTCAGCTCTCCTCGCGTCCACGGCGGTGGCGAGAGCCGAGCCTATGAGACCCGTCCGAGCTGGGAACTGTCGGCACCGAACAGAAGGCATCCGGCGACCGCCTCGGCGCTGCGCAGGTCCTGGACGACGAGATGCTCCAGCAGCAGGGTGGCCGCGTTCGCGGGCCACAGCACCACCCACAGCCACACCCCGCAGGCTTCACCGACGAACGCCGCCCGGTCAGGAGGGCAGACCACCGGCCAGAGGGCGGTCGGGTGCCCGGCCGCTTCGATCTTCTCCTCGGATCTGCCGCTGATGCGTTCTGGATCCATCCCGGGCAGGCCGGCAAGCCGCGCGCCGAGCCCGATGCCGGGTTCCTCGGCGACGATGACGAGTTCGGCCGGTCCGCCGAGCGGGGACGGCCCGCAGGCGGCGAACGCGGTCGCCTTCGGCCCGGTGCGGTCGTCACCGGCCCAGGCGACTCCACTGGCGAACCAGTGCACCGGCATCGGCCAGGGGACCCATACCGGTGTGGTGGCCTCGTGTGCGAGAAAAAGCAGCACCTGTTCGCGGGAGGACCCCGCAATCCGGTAGGGCGCTACATCACCGTGTTCGTCGCAGCGCCACTGGTTGCTCCACAGGTCGGGTGGCCGCACCGTTCGCATACACCGGGGACAGGCAGGAGGCGCCGTCACCGGTCCGCTCCCCGGCGATGCGCACCACTCGCTGACAGATTCACCAGTTCATGGACTTCCCGTTGACTGCTTTCGTCAAACCCGTTCGGCGTCCGGCTGCCGATGTGTTCCCCTGTTCGGTGCTATGAAGCCTGCGCGGTTGGGTATTGCGCGACCGGGGGCAACTCGGGTGTCGGCGTTCGGCGTTCGGCGTTCGGCGTTCGGCGTTCGGCGTTCGGCGTTCGGCGTGCGACCTTGTACGGCCCCGTACGGCCTTGCGCGACCTCGTACGACCTTGTGCCGTTCAACGTCCCGCCGTTCGATGTCCCGCGTGGCGTCACCCGTGCCCGCGTCTTGTGCATGAAGGTGGAGATGTGGCAGCCATGAGCAAGGTCGAGCCGTTCTGGGTGGCCGGCCGTCCGGCAACGGGTCCGACATCGGTCGAGGTGCATCACCCGTGGGACGGTCGTCTGATCGCCACCGTCGCGCAGCCGGACCCGGCACAGGTGGACGCGGGGGTGGCTGCGGCAGCGGTGGCAGCGGACGCCCTGTCGGCCCTGCCTGCGCACGCTCGGGCCGCCGCGCTCACCCATGTCTCCCAGCGGATCGCCCAGCGTGGTGAGGAGATCGCGGCGCTCATCACCGCCGAGAGTGGCAAGCCACTGACCTGGGCGCGGGCCGAGGTCGCGCGGGCGACCTCGACGTTCCGCTGGGGCGCGGAGGAGGCCCGGCGCTGGTCGGGACAACTGCAGCGGCTCGACACCGACCCGGCGGGGGCGGGGCACGTCGCCGTGGTCCGGCGTTTCCCCCGCGGCCCGGTACTGGGGATCACGCCGTTCAACTTTCCGCTGAACCTGGTTGCCCACAAGGTCGCGCCCGCGTTGGCGGTCGGCACGCCAATCATCATCAAACCGGCGCCGAAGACACCGCTGTCGTCCCTGCTGCTCGGTGAACTGCTCGCCGAAACCGACCTGCCCGAAGGCTCATGGTCGGTCCTGACCGTGCCGAACGAGTCCATGCCCGACCTGGTCGCGGACCCCCGGCTGCCGGTCGTGTCGTTCACCGGCTCCGAGGCGGTCGGCTGGGCGATCAGGGACGCGGTGCCGCGTAAGCACGTCGTCCTCGAACTGGGCGGTAACGCGGCGGCGCTGGTGGCCGCTGACTGGTCCTCGGCCGAGGACCTTCGCTGGGCGGCACAGCGGATCGCGACCTTCTCGAACTACCAGGCAGGCCAGTCGTGCATCGCGGTCCAGCGGGTGTATGCCGACCGCACCGTGTACGACGAGTTGCTGGCCGAGGTCGCGGCCGCGGTTGAGCGGTTGCACACCGGGGACCCCGCCGACGAGGCGACCGAGGTCGGGCCGTTGATCGACCTGGCGGCGGCGGAACGGGTCGAGCGATGGATCGGCGAGGCGGTGGACGCGGGCGCGACCGTTGTGGTCGGTGGCAAGCGGGACGGGACGACGATCGCGCCGACCGTACTACGGGATGTTCCCCCGGACGCGCGTGTGGTGCGGGAGGAGGTTTTCGGACCGGTGCTCGTCGTCGAACCGGTCGACGGACTCGATGACGGCCTTGCCCGGATCAACGACAGTGCCCACGGGCTGCAGGCCGGGGTCTTCACCCGCAATGTACAGGTCGCGTTCCGCGCGCACCGGGAGCTCGAGGTCGGCGGTGTGATCGTCGGGGATGTCCCGTCATACCGGGCCGACCAGATGCCCTACGGCGGCACGAAGGCGTCCGGGGTGGGCCGAGAGGGCGTGCGCGCGGCCATGGAGGACCTCACCGCCGAACGTGTTCTCGTCCTCACCGGCGTCGACCTGTAACCGGCGTCGATCGGTTGCCGGCGTCGATCGGTTGCCGGCGTGGGGGACGTCAGAACTGATGCTTGCGGAAGTCCCAACTTGTGATCTTAGTGGGGGTGATCCGCAGCCAGCCGTGTCGTCCGTCATGGATCATTTCGTTGCGGCCGGAGTACTTGCGGGCGAACAGCAGCTCCGGCTCGGCGAGATCCGGGTCGGGCGTGCCTGTGCGGGGGATGTCCCCGGCCGGCTCGGCCGTCCCCTTGATCTCCACTCCTCGAAGCTCCTGGAACTGCTCACCGGCGTCCACAACGATGGCCACCCGGGGATCGCGGATGACGTCGGTCCAGCGCTGGCTGCGGACAATGGAGTTCAGCCACAGCGACGTGCCGTCCCAGACGAACCACAGCGCGGCAACGTGCGGACCATCATGACTCAGAGTCGCGACCCGGCAGGTCCGTTCCCCCGAGAGAAAGGCGTCCACCTCGGCGGAGGTCATCGCGATCGCCCGGCCACGGCGCTGCTCCTGAGTCGGCACGCAGGCACGCTCCTTCTGCTAACTTCGCTAATCATATCCAGGATGTGTGATCTGGGTCATCGTGGCGCAAGGAGGCGGCCGGGTGCCAGTGGATGCCGAGCGTTGCGGACGGGTCCTCATCGTCACGATGCGCCGGGAGGCCAAGCGCAACGCCATCGACCGGGAGATGGCCCTCGGCATCGACGCCGCCCTCAACGAACTCGATGACGATCCCGACCTGTGGGCCGGGGTGATCACCGGTACCGCCGCGGTGTTCTCCGCCGGTACCGACCTCTCCGGCGGCCAGGACGCGGTGACCGAACGTGGCGGCGAGTACGGGATCATCCGGCGGAACCGGACCACGCCGTTGATCGCCGCTGTCGAGGGCTGGGCGTTGGGCGGCGGTTTCGAGATCGCGTTGGCCTGCGATCTGATCGTCGCGGCGCGTACGGCCCGGTTCGGGCTTCCGGAGGTTCAGCGCGGGTTGGTCGCGTCCAGCGGGGCGCTGTTTCGGGCACCCCGTGCACTGCCGCCGAACGTCGCCAAGGAGCTGCTGCTCACCGGAGGACCGCTGGACCCCGAGCGGGCGTACCTGCTCGGGGTCGTCAACCTGGTGACCGAACCGGGTGAGGCGCTCGCGGAGGCGGTCCGTCTCGCCGAAACAATCTGCGCGAACGGGCCGGTCGCCGTCCGGGCGAGCCTCGCCGCGATCAACCGCCTGGTTGCGGCCGACGACGACGAGGGCTGGCAGGCGACCGCCGAGGCGGTCGACACGATCCTCGCCTCCGAGGACCGCCAGGAAGGCATCAACGCGTTCTTCGAGAAGCGCGCCCCCCGCTGGGCGGGACGGTAGTCAGATGTGGCGTCCGCCGGCGATCTCCAGGACCGTCCCGGTGATGTAGCTGGACAGCTCGCTGGCCAGGAACAGCGCGGCCCCGGCGACCTCCGACGGCTCGCCGGCCCGGCCCATGGGGATCTCGGCGAGCTTCGACTCCCAGGCGTGCTGGGGCATGGCCTCGGTCATGGCGGTGCGGATCAGACCGGGCTGGATGGCGTTGACCCGCACCCCGCCGCGGGCGAGTTCCTTCGCCGCCGCCTTGGTGAGCCCGACGATGCCGGCCTTGGCCGCGCTGTAGTTGGTCTGGCCGAAGTTGCCGACCTTCCCGGAGATCGACGACATGTTGATGATCGAGCCGCCGCCCTGTTCCTTCATGACCAGGCCGGCAGCCTTCGTGCCGAGCCACGCGCCGTAGAGGTGGATGTCGACGACGAGCCGGAAGTCGTCCGCGGACATCTTCTTCATGCTGGCGTCGCGGGTGATGCCAGCGTTGTTGACCATCACGTCGATCCGCCCGTACTCCCGCTGGCAGGCCTCGACGAGCTGCGCGACGTCGTCCTCCTTGGTGACGTCCGTGCGGACGGCGATCGCCGGCCCGAGTTCCTTCGCTGCCTCCGTGGCCTTGTCGACGTTGATGTCGGCCAGCACCACCCTGGCGCCCTGGGCGACGAAGAGCTGGGCGATGGCGAGCCCCAGGCCCTGTGCGCCGCCGGTGATGACAGCGGCCTTTCCCTCGAGCAGTCCCACGGGTGCTCCTTTTCCCACGCGTCCCCATGCGCCGGCGGCGCGCATCCCGTCGGTCTGGCCGCCGGGCAGGGAATCCTATCAATAGTAATACCGTTTCTACCCCCTGCCGGGCTACCGATGATCCACGTGACTTTGTTGATATGAACGCTTTTCGGCCGGATTCACGTACCTATAGACAAAGTCCCGTCGATCATCGTCGTCGGTTGGCGGGCCGATGCCGATCGAGCGGCTTCACTTCGGTGTCACCGTGTCACCGTGTCACCTCGACGGCACCGAAGCCGTGGGTGGTCTGAGCGCCGATCCCGGCGATCGCCGCGAACCGCATCAGCGCACCGAACAACTCGGCGGTGCCCGCGGACGCCGTCTTCAGCAGGCGCAGCTCGGCCTCGCCGACGAACCCGACCTGCCGGATCTGCTCGGTGACCGGCACCTGCCTGCTCGAGCCCGACACGGCGTCCAGGAAAACCGCGCCGACCAGCTCCCTCGCGGCGTCGTCGCCGACCGCGAGGACGGCCGGGGCGTGGGCGTTCCACCGGGCGAGCAGTGAACGCACGATCAGTACCGGTTCGGGTAGCGGGAGGTCCCGGCCGTTGCGGGAGAAGAACGTGGGGGTGAGCATCCGGAGCCGGACCCGCCGGGCCGCTCCGACCGATGCCAGCCGCGCGAACGGCCACGGGTCCACGTCGAACCCCATGACCTGTTGCGCGCAGGGCCCGAAGCGGACCGCCCGCGGTGGCCAGGTCTGCGGCAGGTCCCCGTCGCCGAGCCATCCCAGCCGCCAGATCGCCATCGATGGGGAGCCGGGGGAGCCGGTCGAGCTGTGTAGTTCGGCCGGGGTGACGACCGGCCCGACCGCGAACGGCTTTGTCTCCGCGTGATGGTCGGAGTCGGCGGTTTCGAACAGTTGCGCGGCGGCACCCAGCAGCTGGCGCGGTAACGGCGGACGCGGCGGTGTGGCGAACTTCAACACCAGCGAAGCCGGCATCGCACCCTCCAGACCGGATCAGCAATCGCGGCGCCCAGAGTAGCCGTGCGTGCCTCAGGTCCCCTGCGGGGGGAGGCCGGACTCCATCCCGTCCCCGCTCCTGCTGATGGATAGGCGAGATCGACCGTTCCTGGTCGACGTATCCTTACGAGGGAGGAGACGGTCGTGCACTTCACTCGGATCACTGTGGACCCGGCGCAGATGGGCGGCGTGCCATACCTGCGGGGGCTGCGCATACCGGTCGCCACCGTCGTCGGCATGCTCGCTGACGGTATGACCGTCGATGAGGTCGTCAATGAGCTGCCGGACCTCGACAGCGAAGACGTCTGGGAGTCCTTGCGGTTCGCCGCCGAAGCCGTGCGGGAACGGCAGCTTCCCCTGATCATACCAGCGTGAGGTTTCTCCTCGACAACAATCTTTCGCAGAGTATCGCGCGTGGCCTTCATGAATCCGGAAACGATGTTGTGCATGTACGTGACGTAGGCCTTGGTGCCGCCGACGATGAGATGGCGGACGTCGACCGGCGGAACAACTTCACCTTCTGCTCGCCAACCTGGACCAGCTTGCCGATGCGCTTGATGCTGGAAACATGGTCGTGTTGACCGAACGCCTGGTCCGGATCCGCGACCTTCCGCTGATTCCCTGACCCTCTCTCACCGCCCGGACACTGGCTGTTCGGGCTTTTGCGTGCTGTAACAGTTGGCGTTTCTATGCCCTGATGATCGGGCTGGGGTTAGCGAGCTCGTGGAGACGCGGTCGTTCGACGGCCGGTACTAGGTTTCTATGCCCTGATGATCGGGCTGGGGTTAGCGAGGGGTCTCGAACGCTTCCACGAACGGTGACCAGATCAGTGCGACGTTTCTATGCCCTGATGATCGGGCTGGGGTTAGCGAGCGTCGCGCCGGGGACGCGGGTCATCGCGGCCTTCGAGTTTCTATGCCCTGATGATCGGGCTGGGGTTAGCGAGAGACGGTCTGCGAGGACGCCGGCCTCGGGTACATGTTTCTATGCCCTGATGATCGGGCTGGGGTTAGCGAGCGCTTGTTCCTCGCGTCCTTGTCCCTTTGACTTGCACGTTTCTATGCCCTGATGATCGGGGTGGGGTTAGCGAGGGCACCCCCTGTGGCGTGCCCTGTGAGCTGCGACGATGGTACCCGGTTGCGGGGACCTGCTGTCGAGGATCTTGATGGAGATCGACATCCGGTCGGCAAGATAGATCAATATATATCTTGACCTGCACAAATGGACTCGTCGGGGATCATGGTGAAAAGTGGGGTTCGGTGCGAACTCTGTACTGATCATGTTCATGCTTGTTTGATACACTGCGGCCAATTTTGCGGCGATCATCGGACGATCCAGTAGTCGGAGCGTTCCTCGACGGTGCGGGCGCCGATGATGTGACGTTCGCTGAAGGTCGCCTCGGTGGTCGGGTAGATCCGTATCTGGTCCTCGAGGGTGTCGATGCGGTCCCGTAGCTCCGCCTTCAGCTTCCGCAGCTCGTCGGTGGAACGGACCTCGCATTCGAACACCGACAGCTGCACCCTCGGGCCGTAGCCCGACAGCAGCATCGCGACGTCCTCCCGGCGGTGGTCGCTGACGATGTCGTAACAGATCAGGATGATCATCTGGGTCGTACCTCCGCACCGGTCACTTCCACCGCAGCGCAACGTAGGGCTCGCCCGGGTCGAGCAGGGCTCGGGCCAGCGCCTTGGCCTGCAACGACAGGGCCACCCGGTAGGAGACACGCCGTCCGGAGGGCTGGTGGGTGGTGAGCGTCAGCATCCGGCGTTCGTAGGCGGCGATGAAGGCGTGGCGAGCGTCGGCGGCCATTCGGCAGCCCTGGTTCGGGTCGTTCTCGAACTGCTCCGGGCGGATCTGCTCCGAGCTGATCGCCCGCCACATCGCCACGTCCACGGTGACCGGGCGGAACTCCTCCATCAGGTCGAGGGCCAGGGCTGGCCGTCCCCACCGGTGCTGGTGCAGGAAGCCGACCATCGGGTCGAGCCCGGCGGCCTCGGCGGCAGCGATCGCCTCGTGGGTGAGGATCGTGTACCCGTAGGAGAGCATCGCGTTGACCGGGTCCGGTGGTGGGCGGCGCTGGCGGCCTTCGAAGCCCCAGACCGGGTCGAGCATGCGGCGCAGCGTCTGGAAATATTCCCGGGACGAGGCCCCTTCGATACCCAGGATTTCGTCGAGACTGGCGCATGTCGGTAATCGACCGGCGAGTTCACGCATCAACTCGCCGGCCACGAACGCGTCGGCGTCGTCCTCCCGGCGGGCGGAACGCAACACCGCGACCCGTAGATTGCCGACCTTCCCCTCGACAAAGGCGGCGGCGAGGGTGCGGCTGCGCTGTTCGTCGTCCGCGGCCTTGTACTGGGCACGGCGAACCTGCGGATCGGACGTGACGGGCGTTGTCAGCCGGGCACCGAGCCCACGGCGGTAGGCGAAGCTCCACGGCAGCAGCAGCGGGTCGATCACCGGGTCCAGTACGCGCAGCAGCGCCCGCTCGACGATTCTGTCCACCAGGTAAGGCACACCCAACACGCGGACACCGCCGGACGGCTTCGGTAGCTCCACCCGCCGCACCGGGGATGCCTGCCATTCGCCGTCCGCGAGTGCCTTCCCGAGCGTGTCGAGGCGACGGGCCGCATCGACCTCGAAAGAGTCCACCTCGGCGTCGGGTCGGCCGTCGGCGAGGGCGGCGTCGCGGACCTCCGCCCAGGCGTCCAGCAGCGCCTGCGAGGTGAACGCCCGCGCGTACAGCATGCCCATGCGACGCCCTCCCGTCCCCGAATGATGCGTACGGTAGCCGATATGCCGGGGGTTTCGGTCATGTCGCATGGTGTGGGGACGAGAGTGCTTCGTGCCGCGCCAGGGCGGCGTTGGACTACAATCAAGCCGACATGATCGTGATCGGTACAGGGTTGTCGTTGAAGCCCCGTTTTCGGCATGATCCCCGATGGGCGCGTTTGCGCAGGTCCAAGCATATGTTGATCTATATCGAGGGCAAGTTGTCGATCTTTAGCAAGATCTTTGATGTCGGGTCCTCGCAACCGGGTACCATCGTCGCAGCTCAGGGAGGGTCCCGAAGGGGGTGCCCTTGCTAACCCCAGCCCGATCATGAGGGCATAGAAACTTGATCCAGAGCGGGCCAACCTCCTCCAGCATGTTGCTTGCTAACCCCAGCCCGATCATGAGGGCATAGAAACTGAGCAGGGCGTTCAGCTCATCGATGAAGGCCTTCCTTGCTAACCCCAGCCCGATCATGAGGGCATAGAAACGCAATATGCGCCATCCTCATAGAGCGTAAAGCCGTGCTTGCTAACCCCAGCCCGATCATGAGGGCATAGAAACTGCCCCAGAAGAGCCGCAGGAGCATGTGCTTGAGCTTGCTAACCCCAGCCCGATCATGAGGGCATAGAAACAGGTCGAGCGGGCAGTACGACACGCCGGTCTTCGATCCCTTGCTAACCCCAGCCCGATCATGAGGGCATAGAAACTCCGACACGGCGAGGACGTACTGCTGGATAGCCTTCTTGCTAACCCCAGCCCGATCATGAGGGCATAGAAACATCGCCCGAGTCCCGTACCACACCTTCGAGTACGGCTTGCTAACCCCAGCCCGATCATGAGGGCATAGAAACGCCTCTTCGTCCAGCTTCACCCACCACTTCGGCGCCTTGCTAACCCCAGCCCGATCATGAGGGCATAGAAACCGTCCAGCAGTTCCTGCACGGAGTCCTTGAGGCCGACTTGCTAACCCCAGCCCGATCATGAGGGCATAGAAACAGACTACAGTTGTTGTTCCGATGTTGCGATGCCGCTTGCTAACCCCAGCTCGATCATGAGGGCATAGAAACATGCAGGTCGAACCGTTTAAAGCGGGACGAACTTCTTGCTAACTGCCGTGGGAAGCCGGGAAACGACCAACCTGTGGTGCCTTCGGCTACCCGCGGGCGCGGCACTCGGCATGGTCGCCCTGATCTCGCTGGACGACACCTGGGCGCATCCGGACACCTGGACATGGCCGGTCGTCGCGTCCGTCGTGGTGCTCGCGGTTGCCGGTGGTTATCTGACGCTGGAGGCGCAGGGGCACGGGGTTCCCGGCGGACGGATCCTCGCCGGCCGGGTGCTGGCCGTGGCCGGTCTCGGTCTCGCGCACGCGGTCGGGGTGGCGGCACTGGTTCTCGCCGCGGTCGTGCCGGCGGTGACACCGGACCTGGCGCACAAGCTGGCCGGGCCAGGCGCGGCCTCGCCCGCCGAACTGCTCATGCTTGCCGCGTCGGTGGGGCTCGCCGCGGGCGTCCTTCTCCAGATCCTGTGGGACGACCGTCCCGTCACCTATCCGCTCACCCATCTGCCGTGGAGAGGACGGGCCCGCTGATGACACCCTGGGTTCCGATAGGCGTGACCGTGACGACACCGATGTTCCTCGCCCCGGGCCCGAACGCCCGCTCGGAGCTGCGAATGCCGGCGATCCGGGGCGCGGCCCGCTTCTGGTTCCGTGCGCTCGCCGCGCCCGTCTTCGGCGCGGACTACTCCGCGCTCGCCCGTGCCGAGTCCGAGGTGTTCGGAGCCGCGGGCGGTCGGTACGACGAGCCGAACATCGGCCCGTCTCCGGTTGCACTGCGCCTGGTGACGCCGCCGACGATCGACCCACCTCCGTCGAAGGCCGAGCTTCGTTCGCCCCGCTGGCTGCGGCTGGCACCCACCACCTGCGAGCGCCACACCCACGGCATCGGCTATCTGCTCGGTCAGGGCCTGTTCCTGCCATCGTCACGCAACGACAACCGGGAACATCCCGAGCTGGTCCGACCTCATCACCTGCCCGCCGGCGCGACCGGGACCTTTGCTGTTCGGATCGGCGTGCGAGACAACCCGGCTTCTGCCGGTTACATCCGCGAGGTCGTGGGGATCTCCCTGTGGGCACTGGCCACCTTCGGTGGACTCGGCGCGCGGGTCCGGCGCGGATTCGGCGGGGTCGGTTTCGACGGCCTCGAACAGTTATGCGGCATGATCGGTGAAAGCGCGGAGCCGTCCCGTGACCATCCGGCCATCCTGCGCCTGCACGAGCTCGTCGCCGAACGGCACGGTCGCCCGCTCCCACACCGTGGCAGCCCCCGGACGCTCGGTACGAGCGTGGCGTGGCCGGCCGCACCGACCTGGGCGCGCTGGCACATCCGCCTGTCGCAACAGACCGGTTCGTGGCCGCAACTCCTCCACCATGCAGGATTCAAGCTGCGGGAGTTCCGCGCGCCTGTCGACCGCGGCCCGGAGTTCAGCGCGTTCAAGAGGTGGGTCACACAGGAATACATCGACGCCGTCGTCCCGACCCTGAAAGGGCATCACCCCGACAGTCGGGACTTCGAGATCGGCTCCTTCGGCCTGCCGGTCGTCTTCGGTAAGGACGCAGAAGTCAAACTCAGACATGGAAGCAAGAAGCTGCGGCGGGCGTCCCCGCTGTGGATCCGGGTCCACCAGGACCCGGATGGTCACCATCGGCTGCTCTACCACGTCTTCGAGGCGACGATAGGGCCGGCGGGCGCCACCCTCGATCTGGAGACCAGGCGACGTCCGCCCGAACCGCTGGATCTCGACGAGGCGACGGCCTACCGCACCATCGCAGAGTTCCTCGCGATTGCTCCCTGAGACCTGATGGGGTGACCGGGGTCGACCCTTCACGGCCTCCGCCACCGCTACTCATCTTGCCGAAGCGGCGGGATCATCTCGGCCGAACATGATCGGTACAGGGTCTTCCCGGAGTCCCTGTTTTCGGCAAGATCCTTGATGTCAGGTCCTCGCAACCGGGTACCATCGTCGCAGCTCAGCAAGGGTCCCGAAGGGGGTGCCCTTGTTAACCCCAGCCCGATCATCAGGGCATGGAAACGCCACGAAGACGGGGGTAATCCCTTACGCCCGTCGGTGGTGCGGCCTGTGCACTATGCGGGGAAGGTTCGGATCGGGCAGCGGGGGCCGGGTGCTTTCGCGAGGCGGGCGTCCAAGGTAACCAGCGGGGCGCCGAAGAGTTCCGCCAGGGCGACATAGGACGCGTCATAGCCGGTGAGAGCGCCGCGCAGCTCCCACGCGCGTTCGGCCAGCGGTGCATAGGGCCACAGCTCGATGGGCAGGGCGAGAAGGTCCGCATGGGCGAGCGTGGCCTGATCCCCGACCAGCGCGCCGGACAGGCCCTGGCGGCGCAGCACGTTGGACGCCTCGAACAGCGCGAGGTGCGGCGCGGCCAGGGACGCTCCCGCGACCTCGTCCGCCGCCCACGTCCCGGCCGGGCCGGAATCGGCGAGCAGGGCCACCAGCGCCGAACTGTCGATGACGACGAGCCGGCCGCTCTCCACGGTCACCGGCGTTCGGCGTCCCTGTCCGCCAGGATGACGTCAGCGTCGAGGTGACTGCCAGTGAGCCGCGCCCGGAGACGGGCCCGGGCGATGACGTCCTCCGAGGTGGGCCGGGACGCGAGCTCGGCGAGCTGGGTGAGTAGATACTCCTGCAACGAACGCCCCGACCGGGCCGCGCGGGCGGCGAGCTCGTCGCGGACGCCCTCCGGGACATTGCGGACCGTGATAGCGACAGCCATGCCTGCATTCTAGCGTCGGCGCCTGCATTCCAGCAGCGCCATGTGTCCGGCGTCCGGGTCCGGGTGGACCCGGACCCGGGCTGTAGGTGGTTTCCGTCGTTGGGGTGACGGTTTCTACCTACGGGCTGGTGGGCGCAGGCACAGGGCGTAGGTGGTTTCCGTCGTTGGGGTGACGGTTTCTACCTACGGGCTGGTGGGCGCAGGCACAGGGCGTAGGTGCGCTGCGCATGAGGTCCGCGAGGTCGTGGTCGTCGAGCGGGGTTTCCGGCTACCTGACCGATCCGACGGAGTCCCGCGCCATCAGGGCATCCCATCTATGTAGATCCCATCTACATAGATGGGATGCCACCGATGGTGGTTGGGGAATCTGGTTGGCTGGGCAGGTGTCACGACGGGTCCCGTGCGTTGGGGCGATCATTGTGGACGCGGCCGGCGCGCTGCTGCTCGTCCAGCGGGGGCATGAGCCTGGACGGGGCCTGTGGTCGGTGCCGGGCGGGCGGGTCGAGGCGGGGGAGAATGACACCGCAGCGCTCGTCCGGGAGGTCCGCGAGGAGACCGGCCTGGACGTGACCGTCGGCCGGCTGGTCGGGCGGGTGACACGTCCCGGCCTTGGCGGAGCGGTCTACGACATCGCAGACTACGCATGCGAGATTGTCGGTGGGGAACTACGGGCAGGGGACGACGCCGCCGGCGTCCGTTGGTGCGTCGATCTGCATGCCCTGCCCCTGACCGACGGCCTTCTGGACGCGCTCACGGCCTGGGGGATCATGACGTCCCGGAGCTGATCCGTGAGCCTCTGAGGCCGCGAGCCCCTGGAGCCGCGACAGACCGGCCCCGAGTGGCCCCGGCCCCGAGTGGCCCCGGCCCCGAGTGGCCCCGACCCCAAGTGACCCCGACCCCAAGTGACCCCGACCCCAACCCCCGCTGATCCAGCGGTTACGGGGGTGGGGTCGGGGCTGGGAATCGGTTCAGGATCCGTTGGGGACCGGACGTCCGGGCTGCTCGCCGCCGCGGGCCTCCCCGTAGGAGCGCTTGGGCACCATCACCTTGCGGCGGTAGATGCAGACGAGGGTGCCGTCCTGGTTGTAACCGCGAGTCTCGACCTGGACGATGCCCCGGTCGTCCTTGCTCTTCGACTCGACCTTGCCGAGCACCTCGGACTCACCGTAGATCGTGTCGCCGTGGAACACCGGCTTCACGTGCTTGAGGGACTCGACCTCGAGGTTGGCGATCGCCTTGCCGGAGACGTCCGCCACGGACATGCCGAGCAGCAGCGAATAGACATAGTTGCCGACCACGACGTTCCGCTTGAACTGGGTGGTCTGCTCGGCGTAGTTCGAGTCCAGGTGCAGCGGGTGGTGGTTCATGGTCAGCAGGCAGAACAGATGGTCGTCGTACTCGGTGACCGTCTTGCCCGGCCAGTGCTTGTAGACGGCGCCGACCTCGAACTCCTCGTAATAACGGCCGAACTGCATGATGTCGTTCTCCTCGTTGCAGCGTGAACTCCGCCCTGGACTCCGCCCTGGACGGCGCCCTGGACTCCGCCCTGGACGGCGCTCTTCCAGGCAGACCCGTGGCCGATCCTTCCAGGTCGGCCGGGGATCCGCCGGATTTGCGAGCAGTCCGGCGATCATCCGCGAAAAATGATCATCCTTGTGGTGCGTGGAATGTCGTCCCGCGCTGCCTCGGGCCGCTCCCCGCGCGGCCCCGGATCGTGCCAGAGCGGCGGCTGTCAGTCAGGATGGACGCGACAGCGGTCCGGTCCATCGGGCGGGTGAGCCGTCCTGGATGTTGAGGAGTTGGCGATGAAGCTGGGCGTGCATGTGGTCCGGTTCAACTGGCCGGGCGGTTCGGAGGCGATCGCGCCGGTCCTGGGACGAGCCGCCCGGATGGCCGACGACGCGGGCGTCGGCCATCTCAGTGTGATGGACCACTACTTCCAGATGGAGGCGATGTTCCCTGCGGACGAACCCATGCTGGAGGGCTACACGACTCTCGGGTTCCTCGCCGCCCACACGTCCAGGCTGCGCCTCGGCCTGCTGGTCACCGGCGTGACCTACCGTCATCCTGGGCTGCTGGCGAAGATCGTCACGACGCTGGACGTGCTGTCCGGCGGACGGGCCGAGCTCGGGATAGGCGCCGCCTGGTACGAACGCGAGCACCACGGTCTCGGCGTGCCGTTCGTCCCGCTCGCCGAAAGATTCGAGCGGCTGGAGGAGACGCTGCGGATCTGCCGGCAGATGTGGAGCGACGACAACGGTCCCTTCGAAGGCCGGCACTACCAGTTGGCCGAGACGCTGTGCGTCCCCGCGCCGATCAGCCGTCCCCGACTGCCGATCATGATCGGGGGCAGCGGGGAGAAGAAGACACTTCGCCTGGTCGCGACCTACGGCGACGCCTGCAACCTGTTCGCCGTGTCGGTCGACGTGGTGGCGCACAAACTCGACGTGTTGAAGGCGCACTGCGACGAGGTCGGCCGCGACCACACGGAGATCACCAAGACGATCCTGTACAGCGGTGATGCGTTGACGCGGGGCGACACGGGCGCCTTTCTGGCGGACGTCGAACAGTATGCGCGCATCGGCGTGGACACGGTCATCATCATGCCGCCCGGCGGCGAGCCGGTGGACGCCTGGATCGAGCGGGCCTGTGTCCCGGTGGTCAAGGACGTCGCGGACCTCGGCCCCGCCACCTGATCCGCTCTCGGAAGCTACCGGCCGCCGGTATCCAGACGCAGTCCGGCACGATCCGGATCACGCAGGTCGGTACCGGCGGCCAGCCACCGCTGTTGGAGTTCGGTGGCACCGTGCACCCGTTTGAACGCGGATTCGTTGGGCGTCATCGGTAACACCGGCAGGAAACGCACCGGCGTCGGGCCGGCCAGCGGCAGGTCCGGTAGGAGCCCGCCGGGTTCGGCGACAAGGACAGCGGTGAAGCGGGCGCCGTCCCACAGCGGTTCACCGAGGTCGAGGCCGGCTCCGGCAACGACGGGGACACCCTCGACTGCGGGTATCGCGGCCAGCAGGGCGAGACGGCGGGCCACACTGTCACGGTGGTCCTTCAGGGACAGGACGAGTTCGGCGCGGGGTCCGGCCGGGTCCAGGACCGGGGACGCCGGATCGCTCATCGGCGCCCGGGACATCCCGAGGGTGGCGTAGCGGACGACCCCGTCGCCGGCGGGGCCGAAGCGCAGCACCTCGATCGGTTCGGCGCCGAGAAAAGTGATCTCCGCGCGGCCCATCTCCGGCCCGAATTCCCGGACCAGGTGCGCTTCCACCCGTTTGAGCACGTCCGTGCCATCCACGGGAGCGACCCTACGTGGATTCCGTTGAATCCGGGGTGGCTCGGTCGTTGGATGCCGGTCGTTGGATGCCGGTCGTTGGACGTGGGGCGCCATCCGTCACGATGGCGTTGAGAGTGACGTTCACGATATCAACGACCCAGCTGATCCTGAGTGATGTACCCGGCCAAAGGCGGCACGATCATGGTTTTTCGTGCGTCGCCTTCGGCCCCAAGCGATCTAGAGGCGGAGGACATCATGGCGCAGGTGCTGAGCAAGGGCGCGAATGCACCGCTGTCCACGACCGACGTGCGGGTGGAGATCAATTCTTCGACTCCGCTGGACATCGCGGCCCTTCTGGTGACGGCGAGTGGCAAGGTTCGTTCGGACGCCGACTTCGTGTTCTTCAACCAGCCCACGGGTCCGGGCGTGCGTCTCGTCCCGCCGTCCTCGCTTGAGTTCGCGTTGGCGCAGGTGCCGAGTGATATCGACAAGGTCGTCATCACCGGAAGTCTGGACGGGTCCGGTCCGCCGACGTTCGCGGCGGTCCGGGGTCTGCAGGTCGTTGTCAGGGACCTGCGGGATGGGGATCTCGCCCGTTTCGACCCGACCGGGTTGACCGTTGAGACCGCGTTGGTGCTCGTCGAGTTGTACCGGCGCCAAGGGGCCTGGAAGGTACGTGCCGTCGGCCAGGGGTATGCCTCCGGGCTCGCCGGCATCGCCACCGACTTCGGGATCACGGTGGACGATCCGGGTCCGGCCGGTCCCGGACCAACCGCTCCAAGGTTGGACGATGCCCCCACGGAGCTCTATTCCCCACCGGCATCCGCATCCGCACCGGCGCATTGGGGACCGCCTTCCGGTCAGCCCGCGCAGCCCTGGAGTCCACCGCAGCATCAGCAGCCGCAACAACAGCCCTGGGGTCCGCCGCAGCCGCAGCCCGGCGGGCAGCAGCCGTATCCGCCGCAGCCCGGCGGGCAGCAGCCGTATCCGCCGCAGCCGGGCGGGCAGCAGCCGTACTGGGGCGCACCGCCCGGACAGCAGCAGGCGCCACCGCCCCAACAGGGTGGTTGGGGAGCCGGACAACCCCAGGGTCAGCAGGGCTGGGGCGCTCCGCCGCTCCCACCGCCCGCGGGCGCTCCAACCGTGAACCTCGACAAGGGACGGGTCTCGCTGCGCAAGGGCCAGAGCGTCTCGCTGGTCAAGACCGGCGCTCCGCCGCTGACCCGGGTCCGGATGGCCCTCGGCTGGGACCCGGCCCACCGCGGGCGCCAGATCGATCTGGACGCCTCCTGCATCCTTTTCGACAACCGGGGCAAGGACGTGGACAAGGTGTGGTTCATGTCCAAGAAGGGTGCCCGCGGAGCGGTCCGCCATTCAGGTGACAACCTCACCGGTTCCGGCGAGGGCGACGACGAGACCATCTTCGTCGATCTGGCGGCGCTCCCACCGAATATCGAAGCGCTTGTTTTCACGGTGAACAGCTATCAGGGCCAGCGTTTCACCGAGGTCCGCAACGCCTTCTGTCGGCTGATCGACGATTTCACCGGTGCCGAGCTCGTCCGCTTCGATCTGTCCGAGTCGAAGCCGCAGACCGGGCTTGTCATGTGCAAGGTGTCGCGTCAACCGGGCGGGCCGTACTGGAGCATGACCGCCATCGGTGAGTTCCACGACGGCAAGACCGTACGCGCGATGGTCGGCCCGTCCAGGCAGTACCTCTGAGAACCGGGCGGTACCTGTAGGAATGACGGTACCCGTGGGAACGATGTGAGTTGGGCCGTGGCCGGGGAGATTGCCCCGGCCACGGCCCAACTGATATCTGTCAATCGGATGCCTGTCGACCAGTGTCAGTGGACAGGCCGGAGTGTGTCCGCAGCCGACCATTGCTTATTGCAGTTTGTAGTCCTTGAGCAGGGCGCGGCTGATGATGCGTTTCTGTACCTCGGAGGTGCCCTCGCCGATAAGCATGAACGGCGCCTCGCGGAAAAGCCGTTCGATCTCGTACTCCTTCGAGTAGCCGTAACCGCCGTGGATGCGGAACGCCTCGGTGGTCACCTCGTAGCAGTACTCGCTGGCGAGGTACTTGGCCATGCCGGCCTCGACGTCGTTACGCTGCCCGCTGTCCTTCTTGCGGGCCGCGTTCACCATCATCAGGTGGCCGGCCTCGACCTTGGTCGCCATCTCGGCCAGTTTGAAGGCGATCGCCTGGTGGTCGACGATCTGCTTGCCGAAGGTCCGGCGCTGCTGGGCGTAGGCAATCGCCAGCTCAAATGCTCGGATCATGATGCCGCAGGCGCGGGCCGCGACGTTGACCCGGCCGACTTCCACACCATCCATCATCTGGTAGAAGCCCTTACCGCGGCCTTCCTCTCCGCCGAGGATCGACGAGGCTGGGACCCGGTGGTTGTCGAGTACCATCTCGGTGGTCTCGACGCCCTTGTAACCGAGCTTGTCGATTTTCCCGGGGATTGTGATCCCGCCGTGGGTGCCGAACCCGGGTTCTTTTTCCAGTAGGAAGGTCGTCATGTTCCGGTAAACGGATTCGGCGCCCTCGTCGGTCTTGACGAGAGTGGCGACGATCCCGGCGCGGGCACCGTTCGTCAGCCACATCTTCTGGCCGTTGATGAGGTAGTCGTCGCCGTCCTGGGTCGCCCGGGTGGTGATGGCGGACACGTCCGAACCGCAGCCGGGCTCGCTCAGGGAGAAAGCACCGCGAACCTCGCCGGTTGCCATCTTCGGCAGCAGTCGCTGTTTCTGTTCCGGTGTGCCGTGCTGCAGTACGAGGTAGGCGACGATGAAGTGTGTGTTGATGACGCCGGAAACGCTCATCCAGCCGCGGGCTATCTCCTCGACCACCAGGGCATAGGTGAGCAGTGATTCGCCGAGGCCGCCGTACTCCTCGGGAATGGTGATCCCGAACAGCCCCATCTCCTTCATTGCTTCGACGATAGCCTCGGGGAACTCGTCCTTGTGTTCCAGCTCCGTGGCGTACGGCAGAATCTCCTTGTCGACGAACGTGCGCACGGCCGACAGAATGTCGGCCTGAACATCGGTCAGACCGTCGGTCTGCGCGATCCTGCCCATCGTTTCCGCTTCCCTTCTCGGCTATTACACCACGGCCATCGCATACCAATGACAGCCATCGCATACCAGCCGTCCTGTACTTATGAGCAGTATCGCGGTATTCGAGGTCAGGCGCGAGCGGAGTCAGAGATCATGGTGTCGGCCGGGGCTGGAGTCCCGGGGCCATGTCAGCCGGTCAGGAGGTCGGTGGCTCGAACGTCCCGCCCTGCCGGAGGCCGGCGGAGATCCATCGCCTACCATAATCACAATGCAATACCAACAGATGGTAAAAAACAACATATAGCGGACGGCGATGCGCTTCGCGACGCTAGGGTGACCGCAAGGGGGTTCACCGCATACAGATGCTGCTGCATCGGCTTCTCCCCCGGAGGTGTTGTGCTCTTGTCCCGCGCGACCGACCATGAACCGCTTATCCGGTCGCGACACCTGCCCATGACCGTCGTGTTGGCATGCGCGGCGTCCCTCATCCTGGTCGCCGGCTGCCGGACGGCAGACGTGGCCGCAACGCCAGCCGCATCCAGCCCCCCCGTCCCGGTAGATGCCGCCGCGAAGACGGGCACGACCATGGCGTCGTCCGCCGCTGGAAACCCACTGGCCGGGATGCACTTCTATGACGATCCCGGGACCCAGGCGGATCTGGCCGCCGACCAGTTGCGCTCCAGTAGTCCCGCGAACGCGGCCCTGCTCGACAAGATCGCGCGAATCCCGCAGGCAACCTGGTTCGGTGACTGGACCCCGACCGCTCAGGTCCGCGGCGCGGTGGCCGCCCAGGTGGCCCATGCACAGACCGCCGGCACGATCGCGACCCTGGCGATCTACCACATCCCCGGCCGTGACTGCGGCAGTTATTCCGCTGGCGGTGCGAACTCGCCGGCGGACTACCGCGCGTGGATCTCGGAAGTCGCAGCCGGTGTCGGTTCCGGCCCGGCCGTCGTCGTCCTCGAGCCGGATGCGATCGCCGGCGCGGACTGCCTGTCAGCCGCTGACCAGCAGACCCGCTACACGCTGATCCGTGAGGCGGGCGGGTTGCTGACCCAGCATGGTGCCACCGTCTACATCGACGCCGGGAATCCGAACTGGCAGAGTGCCGCCGAGATTGCCCGACGCCTGAAGCTGGCAGGCGTAGCCGGTGTGCGCGGCTTCGCGTTGAACACAGCGAGCTTCGCGCGAACCACCGATGCGCTGTCCTATGGTGATCAGGTCGTCACCGAGCTTGGAGGCGGCGGCCACTTCGTCGTCGACACCAGCCGTAACGGGCTCGGATCGGCCTCGGGTAACCAGTGGTGCAATCCGCCGGGTCGGGCGCTGGGTGCGCAACCGACCACGGCCACCGGCGATGCGCACGCGGATGCGTTCCTGTGGGTCAAGGGTCCCGGCGAGTCGGACGGCCCATGCAACGGTGGCCCTCCGGCCGGCCAGTTCTGGACCGACTACGCCCTCGGTCTCGCCCAGCGCGCCGGGTTCTAGAACCCGCAGGCCTGGAAACCCGCAGGAGGAGGCCTTCGGTGGCACCGCCCGGTGCCACCAGGGCAGTGCCTCGGGGCGGTGACACCGCTGCCGGAGGTAGCCTCGCGCCGTGACCACGGTACCGGCGCGGGTCTTCTGCCGCAGATTGGTAGGCCTGCTCGTCCTCGACCCCAACGGAGACCTCGTCGGTCGGGTTCGCGATGTGATCGTGACGCTGCGGCTCGGCCATGAACCACCGCGTGTCCTCGGTCTCGCGGTGGAGGTGCATCGCCGTCCCATCTTCGTCCCGATCAGCAGGGTGACCGGGGTGGAGGCAGGCGCGGTGGTGCTGTCCTCGGCCAGGCTGAGCTGGCGCCGGTTTGCTCAGCGTCCGGGCGAGACCCTCGTGCTCGGCGAGCTCCTCGACCGGCAGGTGACGTTGATCGAGGCTGATGCGCGGGTCACCGTGGTGGATGCCGCGATCGAACAGATCCGTGGCGGGGACTGGATTCTTGATCATGTGGCTGTACGGACCGGTCGGGGTAGACGTGGCGAGGTCCGCACGGTCTTCTGGGACGACGTAACCGGCTTCTCTCTACCGGAGGAGGGGCAGGGCGCCGCGAACCTGCTCGCGGCGTTCGAGAAGCTGCGGCCCGCGGACCTTGCGTCGCTGCTGCACAACCTGTCCTACAAGCGCCGTGCCGAGGTGGCCGCGGCCCTCGACGACGAGCGGCTCGCCGACGTCCTGGAGGAACTACCCGAGGACGAGCAGATCGAGCTGCTCGGTGGGCTCGCTGACGAGCGGGCCGCCGACGTGCTGGAGGCGATGGGCCCCGACGATGCCGCCGACCTGCTCGGGGATCTGCCTGCCGATGAGGCCGAGCGGTTGCTGGGGCTGATGGAACCGCAGGAGGCCGCGCCGGTCCGGCGGCTGCTCGTCTACCCGGACAACACCGCGGGCGGCATGATGACCAGCGAGCCGGTGATCGTCGGCCCGAACGCCACGGTGGCCGAGGCCCTCGCGCGGGTGCGGGCACCGGAGCTGTCACCGGCCCTGGCCGCGCAGGTGTATGTCGTTCGTCCCCCCTTTGAGACGCCGACCGGCCGCTACCTGGGGCTCGCGCACTTTCAGCGCCTGCTGCGGGAACCGCCGGGGACGCTCATCGGTGGCGTCATCGACGTCGACATCACCCCGTTGCGGCCGGAGACGTCGCTGTCCGAGGTAACCCGCCACCTCGCGTCGTACAACCTGGTGGCCGCGCCTGTCCTCGATGCCGCGGCACACCTGGTGGGTGTGGTCACCGTCGATGACGTGCTCGACCACCTGCTCCCGGCGGACTGGCGGGAAAACGATCTGGACTCGGATGTCGCCAGCACCGGCCGCACGGATACCGCGACGGATACCGCGACAGGCAGCACCGGTCAGGACGAGGCCTCGCCGTGAGGATCCGCCGCGTCGCCGGCAGGCTCGACCAGCCTCGCCCGTCGCGGCGGTCTGCCCTGACCCGGCGGCCCTACGAACCGGACGCCTTTGGCCGCATCGCCGAGCGGGTCGCCCGGTTCATCGGGACTGCCCGCTTCCTTGTCGTGCAGTCCGTCGTGGTGGTGCTGTGGATCGGATACAACATCGTGATGCCGCCCGGCCTGCGGTTCGACAACTATCCGTTCATCTTCCTGACCCTGGCTTTGTCGCTGCAGGCCGCATATGCGGCGCCGCTGATCCTGCTGGCACAGAACCGGCAGGACGACCGGGACCGGGCGAATCTCGCGCAGGACCGGGAACAGACCGGACGCCAGCGGGATGACACCGAGTACCTTGCCCGCGAGATGGCGGCGTTGCGGACCAAGGTCGGTGAGCTTGCGACCCGTGATTACCTGCGGTCCGAGCTGCGTGCGGAGCTTCGGGCACTGCTGGCCGAACCCGTGGGCACGGGCGAGGAGGTAAACGGTGGTCAGCGCCGTCGCCGCGGCTCGCCGGAGCGGCGATCCGAAAACCGGAACGCTGCCGACCGGCGGGCCTGACGGTTACCTCGACGACCATCGCGAACAGATGATCATTGTGGACGGTGGCTGTGTCGCATCCGTGTCGCATCCGGTCAGGTGAGAGAACCTCGGCACAGGGTGAGGATGGACAGGGCGATCTCGACGCCACGGGGTCCGAGTTCCTGCGACCATGCCGCGATGATCTCGTTTTCCCGGGCGTGCTCGATGCGAGGACCGCCGTCCGCGCAGCGCAGCGCCTGGATCTGGCGGGATACCTCAAGCCGTGCTCCGACGAGTGCGCGAAGCTGGGTGTCGATCCCGTTGATGGCCTGCCGTCCGTCCGCGATCGAGGCGACCGTCGGCATGGACATGGCGGAGTTGAGCGCTTGGCTTGTCATCTGGGCCCTTTTCGTCAGGGGCCCGGCCGTCCCGGAGCCACAGGACCCGGGTGAGTCCGGGCCTGGTCTCGGCATGCCGCGTCAGTGGTGCGGCAGTACAGGGACCGTACCCGGCCCCTGGTAAAAGTGATCCGGCGATCTGCTCGCGCGGCGCGCGCAAATGAAAGGTGTACCGGACACGTGATACAGCATGCCAGTTGAGAATGCCTCCGTCCAGCGTTGTTGTCGATCTCCGCTGGGTGGTCTCCGGGGCCCGCGGATCCATAGCTGATCCATAGGAGGAGCCTCGCGGGGAGGTCCGTGCGGGCATCGCCTGGCAGGATCGTGGTGTGGACCAGTTGCAGTTGGACGGTATGCCGCGGCGGCTGTTCGTGTGCACGCCATCGAAACTGTCCACTTTCGCCGACTGCCCCCAGCGGTACCGGATGACCTACCTGGACCGTCCGGCCCTGCCCAAGGGGCCGCCCTGGGCACACAACTCGCTTGGCACCAGCGTGCACGGCGCCCTGCGGGCCTGGTGGGACGAACCGCTGGCCCGGCGCACCCCGACCCGGGCCGCCCATCTCCTCCGCCTCGGGTGGATGACGGACGGTTGGCGGGACCCCGACCAGTCGGTGCGTTGGCGGGAGCGGGCGGCCGAGATGGTCGGCCGTTACGTCGCCACGCTCGACCCGGCCCGCGAACCGAAGGCGGTCGAACGTCAGGTTGCCGCGCGTACCGAGCGGCTGGCCCTGTCCGGACGGGTCGACCGGCTCGACGACCGCGACGGCGAGCTCGTCGTCGTGGACTACAAGACAGGACGCCGACCGCTCACCGACGATGACGCACGTGCCTCCCAGGCGCTCGCCCTCTACGCGCTCGCGGTGTCGCGGACGCTGCGCCGTCCATGCTGGCGGGTCGAACTACATCACGTTCCCACCGGCGACGTGGCTGTCGCCGAGCATGACGAGGCGTCGCTGGGCCGCCAGCTCAGCCGTGCCGAAGCGTTGGCGGACGACATCGAGCGGGCCGGCGAGCGGCTCCGGGCGGGCGTCGGGCCCGACCAGGCGTTCCCGCCGCAACCCGGTCCGCTGTGCTCGTGGTGCGATTACCGACGGCACTGCCCGCAGGGCCGGGCCGCGGCTCCTGACCGGCATCCCTGGGAGGCGGTTGCCGGCGACGAGGCCGAATAGGCAAAGGACCCGGAACGGACGACGGGGCCCCGGGGAACGGACGACGGGGCCGAACAGATGACCGTGCGGCGACTACAGGGCCATGCCGGTGGGCCATGATGACCCGGTGACGGACCATCCGAGCAGTGGGCATGCAGGTACCGGCTCAACGGTCGCGCCTTCCGACGGCCGCCCGGTCGGCCGGGGCATCCCGGGTGAACCGAGCGAACCGGGCATCCCGAGTGAACCGAGCGAACCGAGCGCTGCGGCTCGTCCGGCCGGCACCGTCCCCCGTCGGATATCGACGAAGGCCGGGACGTTCACCGAGTCGGTGATCCGGGAGATGACCCGGCTGTGTCTGGCGCACGGTGGTATCAACCTCGCGCAGGGCTTCCCGGACTTTCCCTGCCCGGCCGAACTCAAGGAGGCGGCCAAGGCCGCCATCGACGCCGACGACAACCAGTACGCCATCACCTGGGGGGCGGCGGCGTTCCGGCATGCGATCGCCGGCAAGGTCGCCCGCACCTACCCGGGCTGGACGATCGACCCGGAGACCGAGATCTGTGTGACCTGCGGTTCCACCGAGGCGATGATCGCGGTGATGTTGGCGCTCGTTGATCCCGGTGAGGAGGTGATCATGTTCGAGCCCTTCTACGAGAACTACGGCCCGGACGCGATCCTCTCCGGTGCCCGGCCCAGGTTCGTCTCGCTGCGCGGGCCTGACTGGAGCATTGACGAGGCCGAGCTGCGCGCAGCCTTCTCCGATCGTGTCCGCGCTGTCGTCGTCAACACACCGCACAATCCGACCGGCAAGGTTTTCACCCGTGTCGAGCTGGAGTTGATCGCCGAGTTGTGCCAGCGCCACGACGCGCTCGTCATCACCGACGAGATCTACGAACACATCCAGTTCGGTGGCCCGGGTGGCCACATTCCGCCCGCCACCGTTGCGGGTCTGGAAGACCGCACGGTCACCGTCAACGCGCTGTCGAAGACCTACGCGGTGACGGGTTGGCGCGTCGGTTGGACGATCGCCCCGCCGGTGTACACCTCCGCCATCCGTAAGGTCCACGACTTCCTGACCGTCGGCGCGGCCGCACCGTTGCAGGCCGGTGGGGTCGCAGCCATGGCCCTGCCGCAGGGTTACTACGACACCACCGCGGCGGAGTACCTCGAGCGTCGTGACCTGCTGTGCGACGCGCTTGCCGCGGCCGGCTTCCGGTTCCGGCTCCCGGACGGGGCGTACTACGTCATGTGCGACACGCGGTTGCTCGACCCGGAGGGTGACGATGTCGCGTTCGCCCGCCGCCTGCTGGAGACCGCCGGAGTCGCGGCCGTCCCCGGTTCGTCGTTCTTCGCCGATCCCTCGGACGGACGTCACATCCTGCGGTTCGCGTTCCCGAAGCGGCTCGACACGCTGCGGGCGGCAGCCGACCGGCTGGCGGTGCTCGGCTGAACCCCTGGCTGCCGCAACCGCCGGTCAGCGCGTGGTGATCAGCGACGGTACGGGCAGCGGGTACCCGCCTTCGGCCGCCCGCGCGCGGCCCCGGCGTAGTTCGCCGCTGAGCCACCGCAGGTAACCGTCGACAGTGACGTCGACAGCGGTGACGCCGGCGGCGGTCCGGCCGTGACGCCAGCCTGGTCCGGCGGGCCATCGGTCGAGCAGGCCGGCGGCCCGTGACCGTCGCCAACCCGGGGCACCGGCCGCGGCCAGCATCGCCGACCGGGCAGGCAGCAGGTAGCGCCCTCGCAGGTACTCGCCGACCCAGCGGCCCTGAGCCTCGGCGAGCCGGATGATATCCGCGGTGTCGGACGGCAGTGTGGTGTCGGACGGCAGTGTGGTGTCGGATGGCAGGGAGCCGGCCAGCGGCAGGTGGCCGCACCGGTACACACCCTCGGCGTCCGGGTCGAATACACCACCGAACCGCGCAGGTGGGACAGCGAACGGTCCGGTCCCGGTTTCCGTCCGGCCGGTGATGTCCCCGGCGAGGATCACGACATCCCACCGGGTTGCCGCCTGGTTGCCGGGCTGCACGTCGAACGGCCGGCGACCGTCGTCCACCGGGTGAACCTTGCCGGTGCCTCCGAACCGGGTGCCGCGGTCGGCGAGCCCACGTTCGCGCAGGTACGCCTCGGTGGTCAGGTCTTTCTCGGAGGTCAGGAACAGTCGTGCGTCCAGTCCGGAGTCGACGAGAGCGCAGAGGGTCGCGCCGGCAACGGGCCCGTTGCCGAGCACCGCCGCACGAGGAAGCTGGGTCACGATCAGCAAGAATAAGGTACGTCACCTTCCGCATCCGATTAATTCGCTGTCGCGTCAAATGACATCGTGGGTGGGTCCGCACGGCCACCGCTGTCACGAACTACCGTGACCTCATGAGCATCGTGAAGATCAATGCGCTGACCGTCCCACCGGAGGCGCGCGCCACCCTGGAGCAGCGGTTCGCGGGTCGCGCCGGGATGGTGGAGGCTGCTGACGGATTCGAGTGGTTCGAGCTACTGCGTCCCGTGGAAGGCACCGACACCTACCTCGTCTACACCCGCTGGCGTAGCGAGGAGGACTTCCAGAAGTGGCAGGCGTCCAATGCCTTCCAGGCCGGTCATGCGCGGGCCGCCACGGATGCCGCGAGCGGGCAGCCGCCGGCCCGCCCCGTTGGTCATCCCGGGCCCGGCGGGCCGGGAGCATCCGGACCCGGTGGACCCGGTGGACCCGGTGGACCCGGTGGACCCGGTGGACCCGGTGGACAGGCCGCAACCGGGGCGCAACTGTGGTCGTTCGAAGTCGTACAGTCAGCCGCACCGGCCACTGCCTGACCCGCTGACCCGCTGACCGGATCCACGGGATTCGACCCGTCGATCCGGTCGGACCGGAGGCAGCGCAATCGTGGTTCTTCCCGCGTTGGCGGAGGCCCCGTGAAACAGCGGAGGCCCCGTGAAACAGCGGAGGCCCCGTGAAACATCAGTGCCGTGACAGGGCAGACGTTGCCTGATGCGGCACCGGCTCAGCGCGTCCGATGACTGGCGTCCTCGACCTCGCCCACGAACTCCTCCACCACGTCCTCGAGTGCGACGACTCCGCGGGTCGTGCCACCCGGTCCGGGCCA
>NZ_CAKKTK010000063.1:0-10585 GCF_920656135.1 Frankia sp. Cppng1_Ct_nod
GGAGCATCGGACCAGGGGATCGGGGCCACCAGAGCGAACCACTTAGCCCCGGTGTCTCCCGGCTTTCCGCCGGCAAGGAGAACATTACGGGTGACCGCGGGGGGTCGTCAAACGTCAAGGGCCTTTTGATCTGTGAGCTACGTCACATCCTTCAAAACCCTCCTTGACGCTGCTGTCTGATATGGGAGGATTCCCCGCCGTACCGGATCCGCTGCCGGGGTCCGGTACGGCAACCCGTGGTACGGCCCGTCGGCGGCCGGGTCGATAGGCACTGACCGACCGCTCCCCCACGATCCACAACCGCCAGGGCCGGTCGTGGGCGGCACCAACCCCGACCCTGGGTCCGCGCGCAACACGGGCATCGGCGATGCCGACACCAGCGGCAAGGAACAGCGCGCCGTCCTCACCGGTCAGATCGGTGCCGTCCAGGGACCCGTCGATCCCCAGCGTCCGGGTGAGCCGCGCCGGCCCCCGGGCGAAATCGGTCGAGGCGGGTCGCACCCGGCGCCGCACCGCCGCATCGACGCCTTCGACCGGGTCCCCTGCGCATGGCCCACCCGCACATGACTCTCCGGCACGCAGAAGGACGGCCGCGGCCTCGCCGGCCGGCCCGCACACGACGTTCATGCACCAGTGGATGCCATAGATCAAGTACACGTAGGCGTGCCCGGGTGGGCCGAACATCGCCGCACAACGCGGCGTGGGGCCCCGAAACGCATGAGAGGCGGGATCGCCGCCGCCGCCGTAGGCCTCGACCTCGGTCAGCCGGACGGCGATCCCGCCGTGGTGAAGCTGGGCGCCCAGCAGATCACGGGCGACATCCAGCGGCGGCCGGTCATAGAACGGCCGCCCTGGGACACTCAGAAACCGTTCGCCCACTCGCGGTCCACCCGCAGTCGTTCGGTCAGCGTGGCGAGCTGTTCGCGTACCCGCACCGGTGCTGTCCCACCCGGCGCCGAGCGGGCGTCCAGCGCCCCCCGCACCGACAGGACCGTGCGCACCTCGGGGGTCAGCCGCGGGTTGATGGCCTTGAGCTCGGCGTCACCGACCTCGTCAAGGTCGACGTCGTGGGCGACGCACCAGGCCACGAGCTGCCCGACCGCCTCATGTGCCTCCCGGAAGGGCACCCCGCCCCGGACGAGGTACTCGGCCACGTCCGTCGCCAGCGCGAACCCGTCCGGGGCCGCTTCGGCGAGACGCTGACGTCGCACCCGCATGGTCGCCACGGTCCCCGCCGTCGCAGGCAGGACCAGCAGCAGGGTGTCGACCGCGTCGAACACCGGCTCCTTGTCCTCCTGCAGATCCCGGTCGTAGGCCAGCGGCAGACCCTTCAGCGTCGTGAGCAGTCCGGTGAGTGCACCGACCAACCGCCCGGACTTGCCCCTCGCAAGCTCCGCGACGTCCGGGTTCTTCTTCTGCGGCATGATCGAACTACCCGTCGCGAAAGCGTCGTCGAGCTCCACCCAGCCGAACTCACGGCTGGTCCACAGGACGATCTCCTCGCCGAGCCGCGACAGATGCACACCGATCAACGCGGCCACGAACAGGAACTCGGCCGCGAAGTCACGGTCGGACACCGCGTCGATCGAGTTGGCGAACGCCGAGTCGAAGCCCAGCTCCAGCGCCACCCCCTGCGGATCCAGTGGGAGCGAGGACCCGGCCAGTGCCCCCGCTCCCAGGCTGCACACCGCGGCGCGGCGATCCCAGTCCCGCAACCGGTCGACGTCACGGACGAACGCATGGACGTGGGCCAGTAACTGGTGGGCGAACGAGATCGGCTGGGCATGCTGAAGGTGAGTCATCCCCGGGGCGGGGGTGTCCACGTGCGTCGTTGCCTGGTCGACGATGGCCAGCTGCAGGTCGACCAGGCGGGCGGCCACCTGGCGGGCGTGATCCCGCAGGTACATCCGCAGGTCCGTGGCGACCTGGTCGTTGCGGCTGCGACCCGCCCGCAACTTGCCGCCGAGGGTCCCCAACCGTTCGAGCAGACCTCGCTCCAACGCCGTGTGCACGTCCTCGTCATCGACGGTCGGCCGGAAACTCCCGGTACGCACCGCCTCCGTCAGGTCGTCCAGCGCGGCCAGGACGGCGGCGAGCTCGTCGTCGTCGAGCAGACCGGCACGGCGCAGCACCCGGGCGTGCGCGCCGGACGCCTGAAGATCATACGGGGCGAGTCGCCAGTCGAACTGGACGCTCACCGACAGGCGCGCCAACGCCTCGGCGGGGCCACCGGCAAAACGGCCGCCCCACAACCGGGTCGGCGACGGCGGTACCGGCGACTGGGATGGCGGCGGCGGGGATGGCGGGGTGCTCACCGGGACAGCCGCTGTTCCCGGGCGGACCACACCTTGGTCGGCAGGCCCCACAGGTCGATGAAGCCCCGGGCGTCACGCTGGTCGAACTGGTCACCGGCATCGTAGGTCGCGAGCGCGTGGTCGTAGAGACTCGCCTCGCTGCGCCGTCCCACCACCTGCGCCACGCCGCCGGCGAGCCGGATCCGGACGTCCCCGGTGACCCGCGCACTCGCGGAGTCGATGAATGCGTCGAGCGCGGTCCTCAGCGGCGAATACCACAGGCCGTCGTAGACAAGCTCGCTCCAGCGCTGGTCCACCCCCCGCTTGAACCGGGCGACGTCACGCTCGAGGGTGAGGTCCTCCAGATCGCGGTGCGCGGTCAACAGGGTGATCGCCGCCGGGCACTCATAGATCTCCCGGCTCTTGATCCCCACCAACCGGTCCTCGATCATGTCGATGCGTCCGACACCCTGTGCACCCGCCCGCCTGTTGAGCTCGGCGACCAGATCGACGAGGGGCAGCGTGCGGCCATCCAGCGAAACCGGCAACCCGTCGACGAAACCGATCGTCACCTCGTCCGGTTCCCGTGGCACGCTCGGGTCGGCCGTGTAGACGAAGACGTCCGCCGGAGGCTCGACCCACGGGTCCTCAAGCACACCGCACTCGGCCGTCCGACCCCACAGGTTCTGGTCGATGGAGTAGGGGGACCGCGCGGTCACATCGATCGGCAGGTTGCGCTCATCGGCGAAGGCGATCGCCTTGTCCCTGGTCATACCCGAGTCGCGGACCGGTGCCAGCACCGACAGGTCGGGGGCGAGCGCCATCACGCCCACCTCGAAACGCACCTGGTCGTTGCCCTTGCCGGTACAGCCGTGGGCGATGGCCCCGGCGCCGAAGGTGTGGGCCGCCTCGACGAGATGCCGGACGATGATCGGCCGCGACAGCGACGAGATCAGCGGATAGCGATCCATGTAGAGAGCGTTGGCGCGGATGGCCGGGGCGACGAACGAGCGGGCGAACTCCTCCCGTGCGTCGACCACGACGGACTCCACCGCCCCACAGGTCAGGGCACGCTGCCGGATCAACTCAAGATCCTCACCGCCCTGGCCGACGTCAATGGCCAACGCCACGACCTCGGCGCCGGTTTCGGCGCTGATCCAACCAATGGCCACGGACGTGTCCAGGCCACCCGAATAGGCGAGCACGACGCGGTCGGTCACTACAGATCAACCTCTCTCGGATCCATATCGAAAGTTAATGATCATTCCGTCCATACCCGTTTCCGGCATCGTCAGGCGGACGGGGCGGGCTCGGGCAGGCTGGCAAGCGGACCGCGGGTCCGCCCTTCGGCGAGGCCGAGCAACCGCATGGCCAGCTCCGGCCCGGTAGGCCCGCCGCCGCTGCCGACCGGATCGCCGACCGGATCGCCGACCATGGCCGGGGCCGGCCGGCAGACCACGAGGACCGTGTCATCCCCGGCTATCGTGCCCATGACCTCCGGCAGCGATGCCCTGTCCAGCGCCGAGGCGAACAGCTGCGCCGCGCCCGGTGGGGTACGCAGGACCACCAGGTCACCGTTGGCCTCGGCCGAGACCAACAGCTCCTCACAGAGCCTGCCCAGCGGAAGCCGCACCGACTCGGCCGGCGCCAGGTTGACGTCCACGGAGTAGACCAGGGCACCGTCCGGGCCGCGTATCTTGGTCGCGCCGAGATCCTCCAGGTCCCGCGACAACGTCGCCTGCGTGACCTGAACTCCCTCCGCCGACAGCAGCCGGGCCAGCTCCGTCTGCGACCGGACCGTCTGCCGGGCGAGCAGAGCCGCGAGCCTCGCCTGGCGTGCGTGCTTGGTCAGCGGCACGACGACGGGGCGAGATGCCTCGGGTGCCCGGGTGTTCACCGCACGGCCTTGTCTGCCGGCGTCCGCGCAGGTGGTTGTCGCGCCGCGTCGGCGTGCTCCAGCAGGAAGGACAGCAGCGCCTTCTGCGCGTGCAACCGGTTCTCCGCCTGATCGAAGACGACCGACCGTGGGCCGTCCAGGACGGAACCCGCGATCTCAAGATCACGATGTGCCGGCAGGCAGTGCATGACGATCGCTTCCGGATCGGCGGCCTCCACCGCCTTCTCGTCGAGCCGGTACGGCTGGAAGACCAGCGACCGGCTGTCGGTCTCGGTGTCCTGGCCCATCGACGCCCAGACGTCCGTGTAGAGCACGTCCGCGCCGGCCGCGGCCTCCAGCGCGTCGTGCGTCACCACCACATCCCCGCCGGTTGCCGCGCAGATCTCACCGGCCTGCCGCAGGACCTGCTCGAACGGCTCGTACCCGGGCGGCGAAGCCACCCGCACCCGCATCCCGGCCAGCGCGCCGGCCAGCACCAGCGAGTGCGCGACGTTGTTGCCGTCCCCGAGGTAGGCCAGGGTCAGCCCGGCGAGCCCGCCCTTGAACTCCCGGATCGTCTGCAGGTCCGCGAGTGCCTGACACGGATGAGCATGATCGGACAGAGCGTTCACCACGGGCACCGAAGCCGACGCGGCCAACCGCTCCAGCCGGTCCTGCGCGAACGTCCGCATCACGATCGCGTCGACGTACCGGCTGAAGACCGCCGCGGTGTCCTCGACGGTCTCGCCCCGGCCCAACTGGGTGGTGGCGGCGTCGAGGACGACGGGATGCCCACCGAGCTCGGTCACCGCGACGTCGAAGGACAGGCGGGTACGGGTGGACGGTTTCTCGAACAGCAGCGCCACCGAACGGCCCGCGAACGGTCCGGGCGCACCGGCACCCGACCGCCGAGTCGCCTTCAGATGGTCCGCCGTGTCGAGGATGGCGGCCTGTTCGCTCGGCGTCAGGTCGGTGTCGAGAAGAAAGTGTCGGACCCTCATGCGCCGACCTTAGAACGTTCGGTGGCGGCCAGTGCCCGACCCGCGATTGCCGGCAGCGCGGCCACGAACTCGCCCGCCTCGGCGGCCGACAGCACCAGCGGCGGGGCGAGCCGCACCGCGTTCGCGGCGACCGCGTTGACGAGGAAACCCGCCTCGCGGGCCGCGGTTTCGACGGCACCGGCGAACGGCGAGTCCAACTCGATCGCGAGCCACAGCCCACGGCCCCGGACCCCGACCACGCCGGGCGCACCGGCACCGCGGATCCCGTCGGCAAGACCCTGCCCCACCGCCACCGCGTTCGCGATCAGCCCGTCCCGCTCGATCGTGTCGAGAACCGCGAGCGCCGCCGCGCAGACGACCGGTCCACCGCCGAACGTGCTGCCGTGGTCACCGGGACGCAGGAGCCGACCGGCCGGGCCGAAGCCGATACACGCCCCGATCGGCAGACCGCCGCCCAACCCCTTGGCGAGCGTGACGACATCCGGGACCACGCCTTCGGCCTGGTGCAGGAACCAGGTTCCGGCCCGGCCGATGCCACTTTGGACCTCGTCGAGGACGAGCAGTGCGCCCGCGCGGTCGCAGATGTCACGGGCCGCCCGCAGGTAGCCGGCCGGCGGCGGTACCACGCCGCCCTCGCCCAGGGTCGGCTCCAGGAACACCGCGGCGGTGCGGTCGCCGACCGCCGCGTCCAACGCGTCGACGTCCCCGTAGGGAACAAACCGGGCACCGGGCAGCAGTGGTTCGAAGGGCGCCCGTTTCGCCGGCTGACCGGTGATCGACAGAGCGCCGAGAGTCCGCCCGTGGAACGACCCCTCGGTCGCAACGATCTCACCGCGTCCGGTCCGCCGCGAAATCTTGATGGCCGTCTCGTTGGCCTCCGCCCCCGAGTTGCAGAAGAACACCCGGCCCTCGGCGTCCAGCAGTCGCAGCAGCCGCTCGGCCAGGGCAACCTGCGGCTCGTTCACATACAGGTTGGACACGTGGCCGAGGCGTCCGATCTGCTCGGTGACAGCCGCCTGCACCGCGGGATGACAGTGCCCGAGGACGCTCACGGCAACGCCGGCGAGCAGGTCGAGGTACTCCCGCCCGTCCGCGTCCCACACCCGGGTGCCCTTACCACGCTCGAGCGCGATCGGTGGGCGACCGTAGGCCGCCATGATCACCGCGTCCCGGCGGTCCAGCAGATCGGCGTTCACGGGGCTCCTTCGATAGAGCTGTCTGTTGGGGTGACCTGCGTCGCGGTGCGGTCCGGCGGGAAACCGCCAGGTGGGAGGCTGCCCGGCACGCCCCGGTCCGCCTGCGCGGCCCCCGGCGTGATGAGGGTGCCGACACCATCGTCGGTGAAGACCTCCAACAGGACGGCGTGCGCCACCCGGCCGTCCAGGACGTGCGCCTGCGGAACGCCGCCATGCACGGCGCGCAGGCAGGCCTCCATCTTCGGGATCATCCCGCTGGTCAGCGTCGGCAGCAGGTTCGCGAGCTCACCCGCGGTCAGCTCACTGATCACCTCGTCGCTGTGCGGCCAGTCCGCGTACAACCCCTCGACGTCGGTGAGGATGACCAGCTTGGCCGCGCCGATCGCGGCGGCCAGCGCGGCGGCGGCGGTGTCGGCGTTGACGTTGTACACCCCGCCGTCGACACCTCGGGCCACGGTGGCGACCACCGGGACCTTGCCGGAGTCGAGCAGCGCGGTCACCGTCCCGGGCGCGACCTCGACGACCTCGCCGACCAGGCCGATGTCGACCTCGCGGCCGTCGACGATCGCGGGCCGCCGCCGGGCGATCAGCAGGTGTGCGTCCTCACCGGACAGGCCCACCGCGAACGGACCGTGATCGTTGATCAGCCCGACGACATCCCTGTTGACCTGACCGACCAGAACCATCCGGACGATCTCCATGGTCTCCGGCGTCGTCACCCGCAGCCCACCGGCGAACACCGACTCGACCCCGAGGCGGTTGAGGTGGGCGGTGATCTGCGGCCCGCCGCCGTGGACCACGACCACCCGCAGGCCCGCGTACCGCAGGAACACGACGTCAGCGGCGAACGCCTCGCGCAGCGCCGGGTCGGTCATGGCGTGACCGCCGTATTTGATCACGATGGTGGAACCGTGGAAGCGGGACAGCCATGGCAGCGCCTCGACCAGGACGGTCGTCTTGGCCAGTGCCGCGTGCCCCCGGGCGAGCGCGGGGGGCCGTTGGGCCTGCGGCGCGGCGGTCATGTGGAGTACGCCGAGTTCTCCTGGACATAACCGTCGGTGAGATCGTTCGTCCAGACGGTCAGTTCGGTGGCGCCGGCATGCAGATCCACCCGGATGGAGACCTCCCTGCCGGTCAGGTCCACACCTTCACGCGGCTCGCCGGGGGCGCCGCCACGGCACACCCACACCCCGTTGATCGCGACATCCAGCGCGTCCGGCTCGAAGGCCGCGCGGGTGGTTCCCACCGCCGCGAGCACCCGGCCCCAGTTCGGGTCGTTGCCGTACAGCGCGCACTTGAGCAGGTTGCAGCGCGCCACCGCCCGGCCCACCTCCAGGGCGTCCGCCTCGCCGGCCGCGCCGGTCACGGTGATCGCGATCGTCTTGGTCGCCCCCTCCGCATCCGCGAGCAGCTGACCGGCCAGATCGGCGCAGGTGTCGGCGACGAGCCCGCCGAGCGTCCCGGCGGGCACGCTCACCCCGGAGGCCCCGCTGGCCAGCAGCAGCACCGTGTCGTTGGTGGACATGCAGCCGTCGGAGTCCACCCGTTCGAAGGTGGTGCGGCAGGCCTCCCGCAGCAGCCGGTCCGCGGTGGGCGGGTCGACGACCGCGTCCGTGGTCACCACCACCAGCATCGTGGCGAGCGCCGGTGCGAGCATGGCCGCACCCTTGGCCATACCGCCGACCGTCACCCCACCCGCCGCACGCACCGCCTGTTTGCTGACCGTGTCGGTGGTCCGGATCGCCTCGGCGGCGGCGGCACCCCCGGTCACGGACGCCTCGGCGACCGCCTTGGCCACGCCGGGCAGCAGCAGATCCATCGGGAGCCGCACCCCGATCAGCCCGGTCGAGCACACGGCGACCTCACCGGCGCCGATGCCGAGCAGGTCGGCGGTGTGCTCGGCGGTGGCATGCGTGTCGGCGAAGCCGGCCGGACCGGTGCAGGCGTTGGCGCCTCCGGAGTTCAAGACGACCGCCCGCAACCGACCGTCCGCGAGCACCTGCCGGGACCACCGCACCGGCGCGGCCTGCACCCGGTTGAGGGTGAACACGCCGGCGGCCGTGTCGGACGGGCCGTCGTTGACCACGACCGCGACATCGGGACGACCGGACGGCTTGAGCCCGGCCGCCACTCCCGCGGCCCGGAACCCCGCCGGGACTGTGACGCTCATGATCCGACGCTCACGGTCACTCCTCCTGCGTGTGGATGGCTACCGGCTGTGACACGGGTCATGGGGCGACTCCCTGGGCGGTCAGGCCGGCGGTCTCCGCCAGCCCCAGCATGAGGTTCGCGCACTGCAGCGCCTGCCCCGCCGCGCCCTTGCACAGGTTGTCGACGGCGGCGACGACAACAGCCCGGCCGGCCTCGTCGTCCGCGGTGACCTGCAGGTGGACGGCGTTGCCGCCCAGCGTCGCCGCCGTATGCGGCCAGCGTCCCGGCGGCAGGACCCGGACGAACGGCTCGCCCGCATAGGCCGCGTGTAGCGCGTCGCGCAGCTCGTCCCCACCCACGCCCGGTCGCAGGCGGGCGGTGCAGGTGGCGAGGATGCCACGCGGCATCGGCGCCAGCACCGTGGTGAACGACATCGACACGGGCGCGTCGAGGACCCCCCGCAGCGCCTGGAGGATCTCCGGCCGATGCTGGTGGTTGCCGACCTTGTAGGCGGTGAGGTCGTTCATGACCTCGCTGCCGAGCAGGTTCGCCCGCAGCGACCGCCCGGCGCCCGAGGTGCCGCTGGCCGCCACCACCACAAGGTCCTCGGTGGCGACCAGCCCGGCCGTCAGCAGCGGTGCGAGGGCGAGCGTGACCGACGTGGGGTAGCAGCCCGGGGCCGCGACCCGGGTGCTGGCCCGGATCGCCTCCCGCGCTCCGGGTAGCTCCGGCATCCCGTACGTCCAGGCGCCGGCGTGGTCGCCGCCGTAGACCCGGCGCCACGTGTCGGCGTCGGCGAGTCGGTGGTCCGCTCCCAGGTCGACGACCCGGACGCCGTCCGGCAGCGCCTGGGCGACGGCGCCCGACGCGCCGTGCGGGAGCGCGAGGAACACGATGTCGACGTCGATCCCGGCGAGGGCCGAGGTGTCGACGAAGACCCGGCCGGCGAGATCGGGAAGGTGCGGGTGGATGTCGGTGACGTCCAGACCGGCCGACGAACCCGCCGCCAGTGGGCCGATCTCGATGTCTGGATGCCCGAGCAGCAGACGGAGCAGCTCCCCACCTGCGTAGCCACTTGCCCCGGCAACCGCGGCTGTCATCCCCATGACTGAAAACTTATACATACTCAATCATGGTCATGCAACACAAGGAAACGCACGCGGCGATGCGAACACTCAACGACACAATCCAACTACTCTTCGCGATGTTTAGCTGTGGGTGACGACACCCACCGGATCAGGAAGCGGAGGAGCGGGGATGTCTGGTCGACGATGGCGCGTCGGGGTGTGGACGGCGGTGATGGCCGCGGTCGGGGTGGTGCTCCTGCCGGCGACGGCGATGGGGTCCCCGGCCGGGGGCCGGACGGCGGTGATGGACGCGGCGGTACGTGCGCGTCTGCCCGCTGCCGGGGTGACCCCCGGCTGGGGCATCCGGCACCGGACCGGCACGGTCCGGGCCTGGGGCTACAACGGCGACGGCGAGCTGGGCAACGGCACCACCACCGACAGCTCGCTACCCGTGGCGGTCTCCAACCTGACCGGCGTCACCGCCATCGCCGGCGGCTTCTTCACCGGGTATGCACTGCGCTCCGACGGCACCGTCTGGGCCTGGGGCTACAACGGCCAAGGCCAGTTGGGCAACGGCACCACCACCGACAGCTCGCTACCCGTGGCGGTCTCCGGCCTGACCGGCGTCACCGCCATCGCCGGCGGCCTCTACACCGGGTATGCACTGCGCTCCGACGGCACCGTGCGGGCCTGGGGCTACAACGGCGACGGCGAGCTGGGCAACGGCACCACCACCAGCAGCTCGCTACCCGTGGCGGTCTCCAACCTGACCGGCGTCACCGCCATCGCCGGCGGCGGCTTCACCGGGTATGCGCTACGCTCCGACGGCACCGTGCGGGCCTGGGGCTACAACGGCCTCGGCCAGTTGGGCAACGGCACCACCACCAGCAGCTCGCTACCCGTGGCGGTCTCCGGCCTGACCGGCGTCACCGCCATCGCCGGCGGCTTCTTCACCGGGTATGCGCTGCGCTCCGACGGCACCGTGCGGGCCTGGGGCGAC
>NZ_CAKKTK010000063.1:11075-28407 GCF_920656135.1 Frankia sp. Cppng1_Ct_nod
AACGGCCTCGGCCAGTTGGGCAACGGCACCACCACCAACAGCTCGCTACCCGTGGCGGTCTCCAACCTGACCGGCGTCACCGCCATCGCCGGCGGCGGCTACGCCGGGTATGCACTCGTCGGCGACTGGACCGGCGGCGGCTGGTAGGCACGCTGACCGGGCCGGGTAGCCAGGTCACCGCCCCGGAAGCACGGATCATCTGACCGTTCGGGCTGCGCGGCACAGCCCCCACATCCGTCGAGGCCGGGAGGACGATTTTTATCGTCCTCCCGGCCTCGACCGCACCCGGAGAACCAGCCTGGAGAACCGACCCGAGCCGAACGGCCGTCCTGCGGCGGTTGCCGTCTGATGGACGGGTGGGCGTTGGTCAGGCCTTCAGCGCAAGGGCGACCGCCTCGGCAAGTGTGGTGGTGGGACGGCCGATGAGCCGGCTCAGGTCGCCACTGTCGGTGAACAGGTCGCCGCGGCCGATGCCGAGGTCGGAGTCGGCCAGGAGACCCGCGAAGGCCTCGGGCAGACCGGCACCGACCAGCGCCTTGACGTATTCCTCGGCCGGCAGGTCGACGTAGCCGACAGGCTTGCCCGACTGCCCGGCGACCTCGGCGGCCAGCTCCGCCATGGTGAACGGCTGATCACCGCCCAGTTCGTACACCGCGCCTGCGTGACCCTCTCCGGTCAGCACGGCGGCGGCGGCTGCGGCGAAGTCTGTGCGGGTGGCCCCGCAGATGCGGCCCTCGCCGGCCGCACCCAGGATCGCGCCATGCTGGAAGGCCGGTGCGAGGTTCTCCGTGTAGTTCTCGATGTACCAGCCGTTGCGCAGGAACACGTACGCCGGCCCGGAGGCTCGGATGATGTCCTCGGTGGCCTTGTGCTCGGCGGCCAGCGCGAGACCGGACGTCTGCGCGGACAGCACGCTGGTATAGGCGATCAGGGAGACCCCTGCCTGGACGGCGGCGTCCACCACGCTGCGGTGCTGGGCCACCCGCTGGCCGACCTCGCTGGAGGAGACCAGCAGCAGTTTGTCGGTGCCGGCGAACGCGGTGGCCAGCGTCGCGGGCCTGGTGTAGTCCGCCTCGCGTACCTGCACGCCGCGTTCGGCCAGGTCCGCGGCCTTCTGCGGGCTGCGTACCGCGGCGACGATCTCGCCGGCAGGCACGCCGCGCCCGAGCAGGTCCTCCACGACGAGCCTGCCGAGGTGACCGGTGGCGCCGGTAACAGTGATCACATGTGCTCCCTGGAATCGTCGGGCTCGGACTGTTGTAGGTACCGCCAGCAGAGTGTACTAACTTTTCGAAAGCGCTAACCAAAAGTAGGTACGGTTATATCCACCAGTACGGTGTACGACGGTACAGTGGTCGCATGGCCAGCAGGATCCCGACGACGGCCACCCCCGTCGACCCCATGGACGAACTGGTCGCCGACGTCTTCGCCCGCGCGTGCCCGTCACGCCGGACCCTGGAGAACGCCACCGGCAAGTGGGGCATCCTCGCCCTGGTCGCGCTGGCCGAGGGCACCTACCGGTTCAACGCACTGCGCCGCCGCGTCGAGGGGGTCAGCGAGAAGATGCTCGCCCAGACCCTGCACGCGCTGGAACGCGACGGCCTGGTCCGCCGCGAGGTCCAGACCAGCATCCCGCCACACGTCCAGTACAGCCTGACCCCGCTCGGCACCCGCGTCGCGACGAAACTCCGCGACCTGATCGACCTCGTCGAGGCCGAGATGCCCTCCGTACTCGCCGCCCAGGAAGACTACGACCGGTCCAAGTAGCCCGAGCCCTCCCTCATTTCACGATCTTGACCCTTCGTGACCCTGGACCAAGGGCGGCACGACCATGCCACCGGTCCTGGCCATGCCACCGGTCATTCGGTGTCGTGTTGGATACGCATCCACCGTCGTGGCCACATGGTGGCGCATCCTGTGATGTGTCGGGGGTCACCAGGCGAAACCCGGCCCGAACCGCGGTCTCACCACCCGTCCCAGGGTGGGGCGGGGCGGGCCACCGTGTCGGGCGACGAAGAGGACCGTGGCAACGAAGAGGACCGTGGCAACGGAGAGGACCGTGGCATGAGCGCACCCACCGCATCCGCGGCGGGTGACACCTGGGGCATCAGCGGCCCCGGTTTTCTCGCCCTCTACGCCCTGGGGTTCGCGGTCGTGCTGCTGGTGGCGATCGTCAGGCGGCGCCGCATCCTCGACCCGACGGACACGCCCGCGGCGGACCCCGGCCCGTTGAGCCCGGAGGACCTCTGCGTGATCGCCGGGAATCCGAGGCTGGCCGTGACGTGCGCTGTCACCAGCCTCTACGACCGGGGTCTGCTACGGCCAGGATGGACGCGGCACGGGCTGACCACCACGGGTGAACCGCTGCCGGCCGGTGCCAGCCGACTCGAGCGGGAGGCGTTCGACGCCATCGTCCGGGCCGGCGAACTGCGACTGGAGTGGCTCGGTGCGCTGGTGTCACGGGGACCGGCCGTAGCCGCCTGCCGCAACCGCCTGCAGGTGGCAGGATTCGTAGCGACACCGACACAGACCCGTGCCTGTCGCCGGACCGTGTTCCCCCTGCTCGTCCTCGGAGCGGTCGGGATCATCCGCGCCGCCGTCGGCGCCAACCGGGGTAAGCCGGTCGGCCTCCTCGGCGTCGAACTGATCGTCACGGCGTTGGCCGTGATATTCCTTGCGCAGCGTCCGACCACCACCCGCCGGGGACAGGCCATCTTGGCCGTGGCCCGCCGGGACAGCGACGGTCTGAGGTCCGGCGGTGTGCCCGGGCAACGTGCCCTTGCCCTCGCCCTGTTCGGCACGGCGGTGCTCTGGGACACCGACCCGGCGTTCGCTGGTCAGCTCGGCCTGACCCGTCCCAGCGGGGACGGTGGCAGCGGAGACGGCAGTAGCGGGTGCGGGGGCGGCGGCTGCGGCGGGGGCGGCTGCGGCGGATGACCGCCCTCCCGTCACTGCGGGCGCCCTCGCCGCACCCGTCGCCGTACGCTGCCGGCCCAGACCCAGACCCAGACCCAGACCCAGACCCAGACCCAGACCCGGGCCGCCGGCTGCGCGGGCTGGGGATCGGCTGGCGGCCGGAACTCGCGGCCTTCATCGCCGGCCGGACGGACCTGTCCTTCGTCGAGGTGATCGCCGAGACCCTGGGCACCCACGGGCCCCTGCCGACCGGCCTCGACAGGTTGGTCGAGGCCGGCGTCCCGGTCGTGCCACACGGCGTCGGCCTAGGGCTCGGCGGGGCCGAACCGCTCCAGCCGACGCGGGTCGCCCACCTGGCCGCCCTCGCCGACCGGCTACGGGCACCGCTGGTGAGCGAACACGTGGCGTTCGTGCGGGCCGGCGGGCTGGAGGCAGGTCACCTGCTGGCGGTGCCACGCACCCGCGACGCTCTCAACGTACTGGTCGCCAACGTACGGGCGGTGTCCGCGCAGCTCCCGGTACCGCTCGCCCTGGAACACCCGGCCGCGCTGCTGCGCTGGGACGACGCGGACTTCGGCGAGGCCGAGTTCCTCGCCGAGCTGGCCGAACGCACCGACGCGCTCCTCCTGCTCGATCTCGCCAACCTGCATGCCGACCGGGTCAACCACGGCGTCGACCCGGACCGTTTCCTTCAGGCGCTGCCGTGGGAGCGCATCGCCTACATCCATGTGGCCGGTGGGGTGATCCGCGACGGGCTCTACCACGACACCCACACCCATCCGGTCACCCGCGAGGTCCTCGACCTGGTCCGGGAGACCACCGACCGGCATCCCGACCCATTGGCGATCATGCTCGAACGCGACGGCCGCTACCCGTCCGTGGACGAACTCTCCGGCGAGCTGGACGCGATCGCCACCATGGCGGGATACGCCTCGTGACCAGCTCCGCGCCGGCCGACCGCGACCGCAGCGACACCGACGGACGAGACACCGACGGACGAGACACCGACGGACGCGCGCGGCTGCGCCAGGCTCAGGGCGATCTCGTGCGGGCGCTCGTCGCCGGTGGACCGGACCCCACCGGATTCGACCCCGCCCGGGTGGCCGCGACCCGTGCGGCGCTGCTCAACAAGCGCGCGGATGCCGTTGCCCGGGCGTGGCCGGCGCTGGCGCGCCTACCCGACTTTCGCTCCCGGTTCACGGCCTTCGCCGCAGGGCGTGCACCCGCCGGGGCGCACGCGGACGGGGTGACCTTCGCCCGCACCATCCATCACGATCTTGACCACGATGCGCGAGCCGAACAACTGGTGGCCGCGTTGACCCGGCGGCGCCTGGCCGTCAGGGTCGACCGGTGGGCCGGCGCCCGCCCGCTCGTCGCGGTGCGGGCGCCGTTCATCGGAACGCGGGTGCTCGGCCTCCGCCGCGAGGACGCCTGAGCGACAGGAAGAAGCCGGTCACGCCGCGGTTCTTCGTCGACGAGAACACCCTGCCCCTCGGGAAGGCGCTCGCCGCGGTGCGCGGCGACGTCGTGCACCCCAACCATCGCCTTACCTGTATCCGAGCCGGGCGACCTCGACGACGTATGGCTCCCTGTCATCGGTGAGGCCGGTCTCCTCCTCCTCACCCGGGACAAACGCATCCGCTACCGGCTGATCGAAAAACGCATGCTTCTCGCCCACTCCATCAAGGGCTTATTCCTCACCCAGGCAGGGCATATGACCATGTGGGAAATCCTGCGGATGGTCATGCGGAACTGGGACCATATCGACACGCTGGCTGACGTCTATCAGACCCCACCCCAGGGCCTCGCCGAAACCCTGGCCTCCGGGCAGAGACGACGGTCGGATCGCCGCCACTGCCCGGAGGCCACCGAATCCGGTCAGGTACGCAGGGTCGCTCCGGTCACCCGGGCGGCCTCGGTGACCGCCGCGTCCCGCGCCGTGTTCGACTCCTCGGCGGTGAGCGTCCGGTCCCCCGCCCTCAGCCGCAGACCGAAGGCGAGCGAACGCCGTCCGTCGCCGACCTGGGGCCCTTCGTAGATGTCGAACAGGGTCAGGGCCTCCAGCAGGTCCCCGGCGCCGTCCCGCAACGCCTCGGTGACCCGGGCCACCGGCACATCGACCCCAACGACCAGCGCAATGTCACGATCGGCGGGCGGATAGGTGGACACCGCGGGCGCCGTGACCGGCGGACGCCTCGACGCGATCTCGACCAGCATCTCGAGGTCGAGCTCCATCGCGCAGGTTCGGGCGGGCAGCCCGTAGGCCGCGATCACCCGGGGATGCAGCTCCCCGGCATGCCCGATGGTGCGGCCGTCGACCGGATCGGCCGCTGCCGGATCGGCCACCGTCAGGCGCGCGCACCGGCCGGGGTGCCATGGCATCACCGCGTCCGCCACCACGGACAGTTCCAGACCGGCAGCGCCCGCCACGGTGTGCGCCGCATCGACCGCGTCCTGCCAGCCCACCGGCTGCCCGGACCCCCACCAACCGGCCGGCTCGCGACGGCCGGTCAGGACGACGCCCAGCAGCCTCGGTTGGTCGGGCAGGGCGGCGTTCAGAGCAGCGATCTCATCGTCATCGGGACGGTGGTCGACCGCGGGGGTCGGCGGCGCGGCAACGGCAACGGCAACGGCAACGGCAACGGACCGGAACACCAGCCCCGTCTCGAACAGGGCCAGGTCGGTCTGGCCCCGGCCGATGTTGCGGACGGCCGCGGCGAACAACCCGGGTAGCAGGGTGGTGCGCAGGTTGGCGGCGTCCTCGGCGATCGGGTTGGCGATCCGGACCACGGCCGCCCGCCGGTCATCGTCGCCGAGTCCGAGCCGGGCCGGCGTGTCGTCCCCGACGAACGGGACGGTGAGGACCTCGACATACCCCTGGTGGGCGAGGGCCGTACCGACCGCCCGGCGCATCCGCTGACCCTGGGTGAGACCACGGCCGGCGGGCAGCCGCGGGAGGGTCACCGGAATCGTGTCGTAGCCCTCGAGGCGCATGACCTCCTCGACGAGGTCCGCGGGCCGGGTGAGGTCACCTCGCCAGGACGGCGGGGTGACCTCGAGCAGGTCGGTGTCCATACCGCCCGCACCGCCCGCACCGGGGGCCTCGGCGACCAGGCAGCCGACTTCGGTCAGCCGCCGTCGGACGACCTCCGGCGGGTAGGGACGCCCGCCGAGGCGGGCCGTCTCCGCGAGCGGGAACGGGATGCTGCCCGCCGGCAGCCGGTGGTCGATGTCGGTCACGCCCACCTCCCCGGTGGCGCCCGCGAGCTCGGCCAGCAGACGGGCCGCGGTATCGGCCGCCACCGGCGCGAGCGCCGGGTCGACGCCCCGCTCGAACCGGCGGGACGCCTCCGAGCCGAGCTGGTGGCGCCGGGCCGTGCGCGCTACCGCGATCGGGTCGAAATGGGCGGCCTCGATGAGGATCTCGGTGGTGTCGGGCGAGATCTCCGTGGACGCGCCCCCCATGACCCCGGCCAGCGCCACCGGCCCGGAGTCGTCCGCGATCACCAGATCCTCCGGATCGAGTTCGCGTTTGACACCGTCGAGGGTGACCAGCCGCTCGCCGTCCCGGGCGCGGCGCACCACGATCGGGCCGGACAGCTTCGCACGGTCGAAGGCGTGCAGCGGCTGACCGAGCCCCAGCATGATCAGGTTGGTCACGTCCACCGGCACCGAGATAGGTCGCATGCCCGACAGCGTGAGACGTCGGGCAAGCCCCAGCGGGGTCTGCGCGCCGGGGGAGACCCTGGTGACGACCCGGGCGACGTACCGGGTGCAGGCGGCGGGGTCCTCCACCACGACCGGATACCCGACCGTGGGTGCGCCGCTGCCGTCGCGGGCCTCGGGCACCACCCCGGCAGGATCGTGGAAGGGCAGCTCGAACGCGGTCGCCGCCTCCCGGGCGATCCCGCGGACGGACAGGCCGTAGCCGCGGTCCGGGGTGACCGCGATGTCCAGGACGTCGTCGGCGAGGTCCAACAGCTCGGCGACGTCCGCACCCACCGGGGTGTCGGGCGGCAGCACCAGGATCCCGTCATGGTCATCGCCGATGCCCAGCTCGCGAACCGAACAGATCATGCCGTCGCTGAGCCGCCCGTAGGTCTTGCGGGACGTGATGGTGAATCCGCCGGGCAGCACCGCGCCGGGCAGCGCGACCGCCACCCGGTCGCCGACCTCGAAGTTGAACGCTCCGCAGATCACCCCACGGGTACCGGCCTCGGCCACCCGGACCCCCACCCAGCGCACGTTCTTCTTCCTGGTCTCGACGACCTCGATGGAGACGACCTCACCGACGACGACACCGGCGATGTCGTGCCCGACCGACTCGACGGCCTCCACCTCGAAACCGGCCCGGATCAGCGCCTCGCCGACCGCCTTCGCCGGCGGGAGCCCGTTGACGGCCTCCCGAAGCCACGACATAAGGATCTTCATGGTCAGCTCCCCGTCCCGAACGGACGACCGAAACGGACGTCACCATCGACGAAGTCACGGATCTCGCGGACGTCGTGGCGGATCATCGCCGCACGCTCCAGGCCCATCCCGAATGCGAACCCGCTGTAACGGGCCGGGTCGACCCCGCAGGCCACGAGCACGTTCGGGTCGACCATCCCGCAGCCGCCCACCTCGATCCAACCCTCGTCGCAGCACACCCGGCACGGCTGGCGGGCCGCCTCACCGCGACACGCAAAGCACGCGACGTCGAGCTCGGCCGACGGCTCGGTGAACGGGAAGTAGGACGGCCGCAGCCGTGTCGACAGGCCCGAACCGAACAGCGCCTGGGCGAACACATCCAGCGTCCCGCGCAGGTCGGCCATGGTGATGCCCTCGTCCACGGCCAGGCCCTCGAGCTGACCGAACACGGGTGAATGCGTGGCGTCGACCGCGTCGTTGCGGTACGTCCGCCCCGGGCACACCACGTACACCGGCAGCGGACGGGCCAGCAGGGTGCGGATCTGCACCGGCGAGGTGTGCGTGCGCAGCAGCAGCCCGCTGCCGACCGGGTCGACGTACAGGGTGTCGTGGGAGCTGCGCGCCGGATGGTCGGGGCCGAGGTTCAACGCCTCGAAGTTGAACCAGTCGTGTTCAACCTCCGGTCCCTCGGCCACCTCGTAGCCCATTGCCACGAACACGTCCACCAGACGGTCGGACAGGGCCGTGATCGGATGCCTGGCCCCGTGCGTACGCCGGCCCCCGGGGAGAGTGACGTCGACCCGTTCCTCGACGAGCACCCGCGCGTCGCGCTCGGCGGTGAGCTCGGCGAGCCGTGCATCGTAGAGCGCACGGACGGACTCGGCCACCTCGTTGTGCCGGCGGCCGGCGGCGGCGCGATCCGCCTGGGGCAGGGAGCCGAGCGCACGGCGGGCCAGCACCAGCGGAGCGGCCCGGCCGTCTACGTGGGCGGTGCGGGCCACGGCGAGCGCGTCCAGGTCGGCCGCCGCGGCGATCGCGACGGCCGCCTGAGCGCGCACCTGGTCAAGGCGGTCCGGATCAAGCTGGTTGTCGCCGGCCCGGGTCTGGTCACGCCCGGTATCAGCGGGTGTCGGCGGTTCGGGCTCACCCGACCGGTTCGGGTGAGCGCTCTGTGTGGACGGAGGCACGCTGATCATCCTCATCGACGGTCTTGGTGATCGGACCGGAGTCGGACCGAGCACCTGCTGGCATCTCGACCGGTTCCCGCCCGCGACAGGACAGGGCGGAGGCCGGAGACAAGGCACGGGGTGGGGGTAAGGCACGGGGTGGGACACGGGGGTAGAGCATGGGGCGGGGCGCCCGCCGGGAGGCTTGCGACTTCGCGGTCAGGCGAAGACCGGCGCCCCGGCGGGCACCACAAATCGGAACTCGGCGCCGCCGCCCGGTACCCGTCCGACCGTGATGGTCCCGCCGTGTGCCTCGATGAGCGCCCTGGCGATGTAGAGCCCCAGACCTGTTCCGTTACCGCGGGTCGCGCCCCGCCAGAACTTCGTGAAGACCCGGGATGCGCTCGCCTCGGGCACACCCTCACCTTCGTCCGCCACGGTTACCTCGGCTCCGCTCGGCGTGCCACGCATGACGATGGTGACGGTACCGGCGCCGTGCCGCAGAGCGTTGTCGACAAGATTGTGCAGCACCTGTTCGATCTTGTCGGAGTCAAGCCACATCTCCGGAAGCTCACCCTCGGTACGCACCACAAAGCGGTCATGGGTGGCTTCGCCCGCCGCCACCTTGCCGTCGACGACCCGACGCAGCGTATGTTCAAGATCCACTATCTGCTTGCGCATCTGGATCCGGCCGGAGTCGATGCGCGAAACGTCGAGTACCTCGGCGAGCAGCCGGGTCACCCGGTCCGCGTCGGTGTTGACGGTGTTGAGCATGAGCTTCTTCTGCTCTTCGGTGAAACGGTCCCACTTCGCCAGCAGCGTGGCGGTGAACCCCTTGACACTCGTCAACGGCGAACGCAGCTCGTGCGCGACCGTGGACACCAGGTCCGCGCGGTTGCGCTCAAGACGCTCCCGGCTGGCCGTGTCCCGCAGCGACAGCGAGACCTGCGTCAGTTTCCCCTCGGCACGGACATAACGAACAGTTACGTTGAGGTCGCGCTCACTGGAGGGGTAGGCCAACGTCAGACGACGTTCGGGTTGGCCGGTCACCCTCGGCAGCTCCCGGCTCGCCCGGGAGCACTCCCACCAGTCGTTACCCCGCTCGTCCAGCAGCGGCAGGATCTCGGTGAGGTGACGGCCCAGTGCGGCGGTCACCGTCACTCCCGTGATCTTCACGGCGGCGATGTTGAAGATCTCCACCCGGCCGGCAGGATCCACAACCACAATCCCGTCCGGGATGTCGTCCCAGGTCACCTGCGGGGCGGCCGGCGCCTCGGAGCCTGGCACCCCGGCGCACGGTGTCCCGTCCGCCTGCGGACCCGGGCCGGGGATCTGGTCCCCTTCAGCCGCTGGACTGCGGGCGTGGTCGGGAGCCGACGTGACCGTGTGTGTCACAGCCGTCCACCTCCTCCGGCGTCTTTCGCGCCGGACCCGAGCCTGGCCTGCGCACGCGCCGACGCGTACAGGCAGATCGCTGTCGCCACCGCAAGATTCAGTGATTCGGCCTGACCGTACACCGGCACCCGAAGTACCGCGTCCGCGGACACCACGGTGGAGTCTGGCAGACCCTTCGCCTCATTGCCGAACAGCCACGCGGTGGGCCCGTCCAACTCCCCCGCATCCGCCGCGGAGTGGAGATCTCGCGGCGCCAGCGGCGTGGTCGCCACGATGCGGCAGCCGCGGTCCCGCAACTGCCGCACCGCGTCGTCCACAGTGATGTCGGTGACCACCGGTAGGTGGAAGATGCTGCCCGCCGAGGCACGGACGACCTTCCCACCGAACGGGTCCACCGACGATCCGGCAAACACCACGGCGTCCGCGCCGGCGGCGTCCGCCGACCTGATGATCGTCCCCGCGTTGCCCGGGTCACGGGTGTCGAGGCAGATCGCCACCAGCCGGGACTCCTCGATGTCGACGATCCCGTGGTTCGGATGCCTGGCAAGCCCAACCACGCCCTGGGGTGTCACCGTCTCCGACAGTGAGGCCACCGCGTCGTCGGACACAACCCGCACCGCAATCCCCGCACCGTCGAGGAGTGCCGCATACCTGCTCATCGCCGACGAGCCCACGAAGATCTCACTGAGCGCCCCGACCGCAAGCCCCGCCCCGACCGCCTGAGGCCCCTCGACCAGGAACTGGCCGCGGACGCGACGGACAGCCGGGCGGCGCAGCCGCCGCGCGGCGAGCACCCGCGACGAGCGCGGCCCAGGCGGGTCCCCGACCACCGACACGGAGGCGAATACGGTGCCGTCTGCGTTACCGCTCAGGCCGCCGAGGACTCCGGCGTCACCGGCACCGCCGCCCGCGCGACCTCGACGAGCGCGGCGAAAGCCGTCGGGTCGGTCACCGCGAGATCGGCGAGAATCTTGCGGTCCACCTCGACGCCCGCCAGGCGCAGCCCCTGGACGAACCGGTTGTAGGTCATCCCGTTCTGCCGTGCGGCGGCATTGATCCTGGTGATCCACAGCTGCCGGAAGTCGCCCTTGCGAGCCCGCCGATCCCGGTAGGAATAGGCCATCGAGTGCAGCATCTGCTCTTTGGCCTTGCGATACAGCCGGGAGCGCTGCCCCCGGTACCCGCTGGACTGCTCCAGGACCGTCCGGCGCTTCTTCTGGGCGTTGACCGCCCGCTTGACCCTTGCCATGAGGGGAGAACTCTCTTTCAGTCGTGACTGTCGGCACCGCTTTGCACCGCTCCCAACCGGTGGGAGCGGCATCGGGGCCGGCGGTGGTCAGCGCGCCAGCAGCTGCTTGATACGGCCTTCGTCTGCCGAGCTGAGCGTCACTTCGTTGTACAGCCGCCGGGTGCGTCGGCTCGACTTGTGCTCCAGTAGGTGGTTACGGTTCGCCCGGCGGCGCATCACCTTGCCGGTACCGGTGATCCGGAACCGCTTGGACGCGCCGGTGTGGGTCTTCATCTTGGGCATCTGGAAGTCCTGTGGTGAGTGGTGGTCGGGGCGGCCTTGCGGTCAGATTCGGCCGGCTGGCTCCGGCGCGCGCTGGGGGCGAGATCCCTTGTGCGGGGCCATCACCATGGTCATGTTCCGGCCATCCTGCTTCGGCTGGGCCTCGACATAGCCGAGGTCCGCGACATCCGACGACAACCGCTGCAGCAGTCGGATACCGAGCTCGGGTCGGGACTGCTCCCGCCCGCGGAACATGATCGTAATCTTGACCTTGTCGCCAGCCTTGAGGAACCGCACCACGTGACCCTTCTTGGTCTCGTAGTCATGCGGATCGATCTTCGGTCGGAGCTTCATTTCCTTGATGACCGTCTGGACCTGGTTCTTCCGAGCCTCACGACGCTTCTGGTCGGTCTCGTACTTGAACTTTCCATAGTCCATGAGCTTGCATACCGGCGGACGCGCTGTCGGAGCGACCTCGACCAGATCGAGATCGGCTTCCTGCGCAAGCCGCATCGCCTCGGCGATGGCGACGATGCCGATCTGCTCGCCTTCGGACCCAACCAGGCGCACCTCGGGCACCCTGATCCGGTCATTGATACGGGACTCTGCGCTGATGTGGTTCCCTCCGTGGCTCGACGCGCGGGCATGACCTGCCGCTGCGGAGCCCTGCGCCCGGTCAACCCGGACGCCCGGCCGACATGCCGTACGGAACGGCTCGGCCGACCGGCGACCCGGCCGCCACGGTAGCGACGGCATCGGGTGGGAGGCAAGCCTCCGCTTGGCCTTGTCCCGGAACAGAGCCATTGCGAACAGAGTCATTGCAAGACGAAGCCCCGGTAACAAGCGGTCGCCCGACAGCCTAGCAGAGCCGGCCGGATACGACGATCACCTGACCTTGGGACAAGGGTCCCCTGATGCCGGGCCCATCACCCCAGGGCAGCATCAACCTGGCAATCGACCCGGCAGCCGCCACCGGGTCGGGCTCAGGGGCCGAGCCAGCCGGTCGGTCCGGGCAGCAGGCGCAGGACCCAGAAGACAATGATCGTCAACGGAATCAGGCCGGCGATCCGGGACCAGCCCTCGGGCAGACCCCGGGGTAGGCATCCGAACGTCCGAGCAAGAGCAACAAGCCACCAGGCCAGCATCACAGGTACGGCCGACACGAACAGAAGGTTGTGGTCCGCAGCCGCGACAACATGACCATGAAACAGATCGTGCGCGGCACGCAGGGTTCCACAACCGGGGCACGGCAAACCGGTAATGACATTGAACGGGCACCGCGGGTAGCGGCCGGGCGTTGCCGGATCCACCAGAAACACCCTGGTGGCCGCGGCAGCCACGGATAGTCCACCGACGACGAGGACGGCCCGCGTGCGTCCGGCGGTCGGCGGCCCATCGACACCACCCCTGGTGTCAGCCATGTCGCATCATGTCAATACGTGGTCGACGGCTGACTGAGCGCCGCAAAAAATATTATGACGGCAAAGGACAGACCTACGACAGCCGAAATTATTGTCCAGAGCTTCGCCTTACGCGATGCTTCGAGTGCGCTGTCCCACCGGCCGGCCGCGGAGTAGGTACTCACCCGGGACGCATAGACGATCGCAGCTATTCCGGTCGGCAGAAAACACAGAAGCGTGACCGCGATCGCCCACGGCATATAGCTGCGGATCATGGTGGGCCCGAACCCCGGCCCCCACTGGCCCGGGGCCTGCGGTTGACCGAACGGGACCTGCCGCCCACCGAACACGGGCTGCGGTGGACTGAACGGGGCCTGCGGCCGACCGTGTGCTGAAGGCGCTGGTCCGGCGACCGGAGGTTGGCCGAAGGCACCTCCCGGAGCGGCCTCGCGCGCCATTCCCACAAATGCGGTACAACAATCTCCGCGCTGCCACCAGCGGACCGCACGAGAATTCTTCCCTCATACTCGCCCGGATGGGATGTGTCCACCAGGACATCCAGCGCATCATCTCGTTGGCGGAGCACGAGCCACCCATCCTGAGTCGTGCAGCTCGGGTTGAGTTCGCCCGCACCGGCATTTCGCAACTGCACGGTACGACGCGGCCACGGCTGCTGAGTCACCAGATAGCCGAAGTCGATCCTGCCGGTTGTCACCTCGAGGCGGGGCTCGGGTGCCGGCGCTTCCCTCACGAACGGCGCGACAATTCGACCTATACCGATCTCCCAGTTTTCATTGTCAAATCTCACCGCCTGTAGGTCCACCAAGTGCCCGAGCGAGTGCGGCAACTCCGCCGCGGTCGAGATGTGGGCACCGTCCACCAGCGCGGGGATCACCCGGATTCCTCGCCGCAGGGCCGCCTCGATCTCCAGCCGGACGAAATCGGCCGGTGCGTCTATGCGGCGCCGTCCGTTCTCGTCCCGGGCATCCAGCCAGCTCGGACCGATCAGTGCGATCAGGGCATCCGACCCGGCGACCGAACGGTCGATGTAACTGGCAAAGTTCTCCCCGGCGGGGATTGCATCGACATCCATGAAGATGCGAGCGCCCGCTCCCAGGCGATGCCGCAGATCCGCGACCAGCCTGCCCGCCCAACCAGCCGTGTCGGTGCGGCGGTAACTGATAAAAACCTGCGGACCCACCATGCCCCCCGAGAGCAACCCGAAAAGTCGACACTTCGCTCCGACAGAAAATTCTATGCCACAACGGTCGTTCTTGCGGTTATGCAAACATAACATGGCAACACCACATGATCACCTGCTTCGGTCGAGAGGTATTTTTGCAGGTCAGAACAGGAGCATGCAAGCCGGTTGCGGATATTTCGGATCGCCGGTGGGCCTCGCCGGCAACACCGCGGGCCAAATATGGCCGGCGAACTCCTACCTACCGGCTGCCCGCCAGCTGTTCCAGCAGGTCACCATCGATGGTGGCCATGGCCGGACCGGCGATGTCGAGCACGACGGCACGGTGGCCGGCGCGTACGGCCTCGGCGCACAGGGCATGACCGGGCACGGCGACAGGCCGGGCCGCCCGCCGCCAGCGGGCCAGCGTGTCAATGCTGCTGAACGCGGGGATCGCCGTCGCCCCGGACGGCACCCGCAACGTCACCAGAACCATTTCGGACGCCTTGTCCGCGCCGGTCGTGGCATCCGCATCGAGCAGCCGTGCCTCGATCGCGACAAAGACCCGGGAACGCGCGAGAGCGACAGCGACCGCCCGTTCATCCCCGCCGGCGAGGGCGATGCGCAGCGCGTCGTCCGCACCACCACTGTCGTCCTGCCCCGCGGGCGTCAGCAGTTCCCGCTTCACCGATCGACCTTATGCGTCCTGCCGGCCGCTCGGCCAAACCGGCCGCTCAGTCGGACGCGGCCTCCACGGCCAGGGCGAGCTCGCCGAATGCGGCGCGGGTGCGGCGACGCAACGCCGACCAGGCGAACGGCGGCCCCCCGGCCAGCACCGGGTCGAACGGGACCACGACAACCGCGCGCGCATGCTCGGCCAACCGCGCCAGGCGGCGGCGGGCCCGGCCGGACCACCGCACCCCGACATCCTCCACGACGGCGATCACCACCGACGCGGCGAGGTCGCCGCGTTCGGTCCCGGCCAGCGCCACGAGGGCGTCGTGAGCGGCGGCCAGCTCGACCCCACCAGCTCCCGTGGCCACCACGAGGGTGTCCGTCCCGGCCAACGCCGCCCGCTGGTCGGGATGGACCTCGACCGTGATCCCCCGGTCACGGCGGGATGCGGCGAACGCCATCTCCAGACCGGCTGCCACCGTCGTACGTCCACAGCCGTCGTCGAACCCGATGACGTGCACCAGCCGGCAGTCGGTTCCGGACGCGCCCGGCTCGTCGGCGCGGATCGCCCGACTGGCGCCGACGTCTGGGTACGTGGACATCGGCGCCGTGACAACCGGCTCCAACTCCCATTCCGATCCCGACCCCGATCCCGATCCCGATCCCGATCCCGATCCCGGCTCCGGCCAGGCCACATCGGGCCAGGTGAGGTCCGGGGATAACGTCTCGGGCGAGCCGGCCGGAACCGAGCCGTGGGAAACCGGGCCGGCGCCAGGCAGGAACGCTCCGACGTCCGGGGTCCAGCCGGGCGCCGCCGGGGCGGTCGCCACGGCCGGTCCCGCGGGCGCGAGGTGGTGCGGCTCAGCCGCCGTCGCCGGCGGATCCGGCTTGTACCCGCCCGGGCCCTGCTGCGGCCCGGACATACGAGACCGCGACCGGGCGTCCCCACCGGCAGGATGCGCCGGAGCCGGCAACCGTGGCATCGGGGGCTGCGGGCCCGGTCCGTCCACTCGCCCGGTGCCCACCCGCGGTCGGCCTGGCCGGCGGCTCACGGTCGCGTTGTGATCGCCTTCCCGGTCGGGCATCCGCAGGCCGAGCAGCGACACCGGCCTCGCGTCCCCGACATCCGTCGCGGTCACCATGCCGGGCAGGATGGCGGGCAGGACGTCGGGAGCCTCGCTCACGCCGGCGGTCTCGCCGGTTTCCCACTGCCCACCCGACCGGTTCGAGAAATCCGGCGCATATCCGTCCTCGTCACGCCCTCGCGCCGCCATCACCGCTCACCACCGCCTCCCGTCCCCACGGTGGGCCCCACGCGCACGACCGGGTCCCACCGTCCCGGACACGGTATGTGGCGGCCATTACGGACAAGAGTCCTTGTCCCCGGGACGAGTTACAAGACCGGGTCGGGCCGGCTGGTCGGCCGGGGTCGCAGGTGGGCGGGATCGGACGGTTCGGGCCGGGTCGTCCAGGCTGCCCGGCAGATCCCTCAGCAGATCTCTCACCATCCCATCGGACCCCACGCCCCCCATGGAGGAAACACCCAGCCCAGGCGCTCTAACCCGGGCGTAGTTCCCCCAGGACGTTCGCGGTCTCCAGCGCCGCGAAGGTGGCCTCACGACCCTTGTCCTCCGTCGAGGAGGGCAGCCCCGCACGATCACGCGCCTGCTCGACCGTGTCGCAGGTCAGGATGCCGAACCCGATCGGGACGCCGGTGTCCAGCGCGACCCGGGTGAGCCCCTCGGTCACCGACTGGCAGACGTAGTCGAAATGCGGGGTGCCCCCGCGGATCACCACTCCCAGTGCGACCACGGCGTCGTGGCCCGCGGCGAGGGCCGCGACCACGATCGGCAGTTCGACCGCACCCGGTACCCGCACCAGGGTCGGCGACGCGACGAGCGCATCCTTGGCGGCCCGCAGCGCCCCGTCCACAAGAGCATCGGTGATCTCCGCGTGCCAGCGGGTAGCGACGACCGCCAGGCGCAGGCCGACGCCGTCCGGGACCCACACCACGGGCGAGCCCGAGCCGCTCATGTCGGATCCGATGAGCACACGTCCGCCATCACCAGATCCCCGTCTGCGCGCCCGTCCGGGGCGACGCGGTGGAGCGGAACGTCACCTCGGGCGCCTGACGTTCTCGGTTGCCCGATCGGCAGCCCAGGAAGGTCGTGCCCCATCCGGTCCCTCTTGGTGGTGAGGTAGCGCAGGTTCTCCGGGGTGAAGTTCACCGGCAGCGGGACCCGTTCGGCTATCTCCAACCCGTAGCCCTCCAGGCCCGCCCGCTTGGTCGGGTTGTTCGACAGCAGGCGCATCGTACGCACACCGAGATCAACCAGGATCTGCGCGCCGATGCCGTAGTCACGAGCATCCGCGGGCAGGCCGAGAGCGAGGTTGGCGTCCACGGTGTCATGCCCGGCATCCTGTAGCTGGTACGCGCGCAACTTGTGGATCAGACCGATGCCGCGGCCCTCGTGCCCCCGCATGTACAGCACCACTCCCCGGCCCTCCAGGGAGATCATGTGCAGCGCGGCGTCGAGCTGCGTGCCGCAGTCGCAACGACGCGATCCGAAGACGTCACCGGTGAGGCACTCGCTGTGCACCCGCACCAGCACGTCACGGCCGTCGCCGATGTCCCCCCTGACCAGGGCGACATGCTCCACGTCCTCGATGACGCCGCGGT
>NZ_CAKKTK010000064.1:0-27361 GCF_920656135.1 Frankia sp. Cppng1_Ct_nod
AAGATCAATCGGTTCGGATGCTGGTACACATGGTCCACTGGTCTTGACCGGCGGTTATCGCTGTGAGCGATGACCATTTTTCGATCTTGACAGCAACGTCACCCGCCATGTCCCGATTCACTGATCGTCTTCATCCTCGTTCGCCGGTGTGGCGTCGCGGGAGGCCGCGGGCATGACGTGACTGTAGACGTTCATCGTCACGGCGATCGCGGAGTGTCCGAGTAGTTCCATGACGACCCGTGCCGGCACGCCTTGTTCGTAGAGCAACGTCGCGCAGGTATATCGAAGATCATGAAAGTGGATACGGCGTAGCTCCGCACGACGACACAGCGCGTCGAACTGACGGGTGGCGTTGCGTGGTTCGAGCGGTGTGCCGGCCGTGGACGCGAACACAAGGTCATGCCGGCCGCTTGCCGTTCCGGCCGCTTGCCGGTTCGCATCCTGCCGCTTCCGGTGTCGACGCAGTGCCCGGAGGCAGGGGCGAGACACGGCGATCGTCCGGGCGGAATGATCGGTTTCGATCGGGTTGTTCGCATACCGTTCGTCGATGTGGTGGGCGGCGGGTGACCTCATCCGCGGCCAGTGCGCGCGACTGGTCCGCGCTGATCTGAAGGGGACGTCACTCAGGGCATGCCTCATCTCGGACGTCACCGATCATATTGTCTGCCGATCGTAATATTACGTACGTCAGACTATAACCTAGGGTGGGGTGCAGGGTAATGGCCTTGCAAAGCGAATGGAGGAGCCCTGTGGCGCGCTACGACAGGGAGCACAAGCAGGCGACGCGGCAGCGGATCATCGAGGCGGCGGGTTATCGGTTCAAGCAGGACGGCATCGACGGCTCCGGCGTCGCCACGCTGATGGCGGACGCGGGGCTGACCAACGGTGCGTTCTACGCCCACTTCGCGTCCAAGGAGGACCTCGTCGCGAAAGTCGTCGCTGACCAGCTCGGTACACAGGCCGCGAGGTTCAGCACGCTGGCGCCCGGCCGCGCGGGACTGGAGGGGTTCGTACGCGACTACCTGACGCCTCAGCACCGGGACCACCCCGGCACCGGGTGCCCGTCTGCCGCTCTGCTCGACGAGATCGGGCGCTGCGCGACCGCAACCAAGCACGCCTACACCGACGGTGCGCGGGCCATCGTGGACGAGATCGCCGCCCACCTTTCTCCAGACGATCCGCAGTCCGCACGGGGAAAGGCGCTCGGGCTCTTCACGATGATGGTGGGAACGATGCAGCTGTCCCGCGCCCTGTCCGACCCGAGGTTCGCCGCCGAGGTCCTCGAACAGGGCATCCAGAACGCCCTCGAATTCATACGCTGAGCATCCGCGTGGCGCTCAGCGGCGCCGTAGCAGCGGAATGCTGGGCGCCCGAAGACGCCCAGCATTCCTGACTCGGTTGTCTGCGATCACGACGCCGGCAGAGTTCCAGCGGCTGCCCCGTAACGGAACGCGCACAGCTCAACCGTGCGAGGGCTGACGACCGATCATCCGGATTCTGCGGGGCCGGCCCTCTCGATCGGGACTGGCGGGAGCGAAAGGGCGCCTTCCTTCCGGCTCTACCGCTCGAGGAATTCGAGGGCCTTTTCGACGAACTGCCCGTGGAACTGGAAGATGCCGCCGTGCCCAGCGTCGGGGTAGATCACCAGCTCGCTGTCCGGCAGGCGTCGAGCCAGATCGGCCGAGTTCTTCGTCGGCACCATCTTGTCGCTCTCGCCGTTCGCGACGAGCACGGGCTGGCGAATGACGGAGAGGTCGGATGGCCGCTCCAGTCCCCATTGGTGGATGGCCTTGAGTTGTGCGCCGTAGGATTTGAGGGAGATCGCCTTGTCTCGGTTGTCGGCGCGCTCCTTCAAACGTGCCAGGAACTCCTTGCCTGCCTGACGCCCGTTGGGAGTCCTGGTGAAGAAGAGGAACTGTTTCGGGTCCTGGAACGTGAGCAGCCCTCGGATGGTGTCGAGATGCGAGATCCTGGTCACGTTCTTGATGCCCTCGCCGCCGGCGGGCCCCGTGCCCGCGAGGACCAGCTTGCGGACGAGTTGAGGTTCGTCCTGAGCGATCACCTGGGCGATCATGCCGCCCATGGAGAAGCCGAGGAGGTCGACCTTGTCCAGACCCAGCGCCCGGATGAAGGTGACGGCGTCCTTCGCCATCGCCTGGATGGTGTTCGGCGTCGAGCCGGTGGAAGCACCGACGCCCCGGTTGTCGAACGTGATGACCCGGTGTTTCGTGGCGATGCCGTCGACGACCCGAGGGTCCCAGTTGTCGAGGACCGCGGCCAGGTGGGTGAGGAAGACCACCGGGATGCCGGTCTTCGGGCCGAGCTCCCGGTAGGCGAAATCTAGGCCACCGGCGGAGATGGTGCGGGTCGGTGCGTTCTGGTACGACAACACCACGTCGTTTCGTACTCCTTGTCTGTTATTCACGGTAATATCCTTCTATGGGTAGGATTCTGTGAGCGTTGTGCGCCGCGCCCCTCGAGCCGCGCCCCTCGAGAAGAGCGAGGGCGCAGTGCAGTCAGTCCGCGAGGAAGATGTTGACCTGCGTGACGAACTCGTCGATGTGCTGGAACAGGAAGGCATGGCCAGCATCGCTGTAAAGAACGAGTGTGGAGTCGGGGACCTGCTCGACCGCCTTGTAGGAGGCGATGGCGGGGATCATCACGTCGTGGATCCCGTTGGCATACAGGACCGGCTGGCTGATCGCCTGCAGCTCGGACTTGAGCTGGTCCCAATTCACGGCCAGGATGCGGGCGACAGCGGCGAGTTGGCCGTGGGCAGCCTCCTCGGTCACCGCAGGGCCGCCGTCCCTGAGGCGCTTGGCGACCTTCGCGAGGTGCGCGAGCCCGGATGCGCGGGCCTGCTCGGTCTCGGGGTAGAAGAGGTACAGCAGGTCTTCGGCGTCCGCGTCCGGCTTGGCCATGATGGAGAGCACCCTCTCGCTCATATCCGGGGTACCCGGTGCCGCGCCCGGCCCGCTGCTGCCCGCGACGATGATCTTGCGCACGAGGTCGGGCCGGTGGAGAGCGACGTGCTGCGCCACGATGCCACCGAGTGACCAGCCGAGGAGGTCGACCTGCGTCAGGCCGAGAGCATCGATGAACTCGATCGCACCCTCGGCGAACCCCTCGGCGGTGTCGCGAGGCTCGCCGCTGGTATACCCGATGCCGACGTTGTCGAACAGGATGACGTCGCGGTCCTGGGCGAGGCGGTCGATGAACTCCGGGTCCCACCAGTCGATGGTGCCGCGGAACCGCATGAGCAGGACAAGCGGCACACCACCCTGCGGGCCCGTGCGCCGGTAGGTGAACACCGTGGAGGGGCCGGCGGCAGTGTGGTTCTCGAGGGTGTCAGCCATGTAGGTCGTCATGAGTCTCTACTTCCCTGTTGTCTCCCAGGCTGCGATCGGCAGTCTGAGGTTCGACGGGCGCAGGCCGTGGGAATGGATCCCTGCGTGGTCGAGCCTCTCGTCATCGCATGTCACTGATTGAAGTATGTCTGTAATTCTATCATGCGGCAAGTCGGCGAACCGAACGAGATGAAGAGAGCAGGAGGACATGAAGGCCTTCATCGTCGAGCGCTACCGCAAGGACGGCCTTCGTGCCGCCGAGGTCCCAGAACCCGAGCTGGGAGACGGCGACGTCCTGGTCCGGGTCCGCGCCGCCGGCGTCAACCCGCTGGACTCGAAGATCCGGAACGGTGAGTTCAAGCTCATCCTGCGCTACCGTCCGCCGTTCGTGCTCGGGCACGACGTCGCAGGCGTCGTCACGCGCGTCGGACCCGCGGTGCGGAGGTTCACAGTGGGCGACGAAGTCTACGCCCGGCCCGGGAAGGACCGCATCGGGACGTTTGCGGAGCTCATCGCGATCGATCAGGACGACGTCGCGCTCAAGCCGGCCGCGCTGTCCATGCAGGAAGCGGCCGCGGTGCCCCTGGTCGGCCTCACCGCATGGCAGGCACTCGTCGAGCGAGCGAACGTGACCGCCGGCCAGAAGGTCCTCATCCACGCCGGCTCCGGCGGCGTGGGGACGATAGCGATTCAGCTCGCCAAGCAGCTGCGCGCGACCGTCGCGACGACCACGAGCACTGCGAACGTGGACTGGGTGAAGAGCCTCGGCGCCGACGTCGTCGTCGACTACAAACAAGAGGATTTCGCCACGGTCCTCTCCGACTACGACGTCGTCCTGGACTCGCTGGGCGGCGAGACGCTCGAGAAGTCGTTGACGGTGGTGAAGCCCGGCGGGCTGGTGATCGGCATCAGCGGCCCGCCGGATCCCGACTTCGCGAAGGAGATCGGAGCTTCAACGTTCCTGCGCATGGCCATGACCCTGCTGAGCCGCCGCATCCGGCGGCAGGCGAAGCGGCGAGGCGTGCGCTACTCGTTCTTGTTCATGCGGGCCAGCGGGACGCAGCTGCGAGAGCTCACCACGCTCATCGACGCCGGACACCTGCGCCCGGTCGTGGACCGGGTGTTCCCGTTCGACGCGACGCTCGAGGCGGTCGCGTACGTCGACCAGGGCCGCGCCAAGGGCAAGGTCGTCGTCACGCTGGATTAGGCCGTGCCCGGTCGATATCGGTCGATGCGAGTGAAGATCGGCCGGACTCAGGAATCCGGCTACGCAATTTTCGCTGGCCTGTGTCGTTCCGTGTGTCTCCTCCGCGGGAAGGCGCACGGTCCCGTCAGGCTGCCAGGGCCTGCCGGTAGTGCTTGGCGTGCAGGGCGAGGGTCTCGTCGGGTAGAGGGTTGAATGGGTTGTTGCCCTGCAGGATCAGTGGCTCGGCGAGCGTCATGCCTATGAGGTTGGCGGTGGCCTCCAGGGGGCGCAGCAGTTCCGCCATCGTGAAGCGGTTGATCCCGTCAGGGCCGTACGCCTCGGCCGGGTGGCCGGTGGAGATGGCGAAGCGCAGGGTCTTGCCGTGCAATGCGGTGCCGCCCTCGCCGAAGGCCCAGCCGTACGTGAGGACCTCGTCCAGCCACAGCTTCAGCAGCGAGGGCGTCGAGTACCACTGGAAGGGGAACTGGAGTGTCACCGCGTCATGTGCGAGCAGCAGCCGCTGCTCGCGAGCGACGTCGATGCGGAAGTCCGGGTAGGCGGCGTAGAGGTCGTGGACGGTTACGTGCTCTTCCTGGCGTGCGACGTCGGCCAGGGCTGCGTTGACCCGGGAGTTGGCTAGGTTCGGGTGAGCGAGCAGGACCAGGGTTTTGGCGGTGTTCGGCATGGGAGATCTTCCTTAATCTGATTAGCGGCGAATGGATTGTGAAGTGAACAGACTGGCCTGTTCGGCATGTGGAGACAGCGAGGTTTTATGCGTCAACCACATCAAGATCTTCTGGCCGGGGCTCCCGTTTGACCGGCAACTCCCAAGATTGGTAAGGTAACTGGCTTCTCAGGCGGCGCGGGTGGGGTAGTCGGTGTAGCCCGCTTCGCCGCCGCCGTAGAAGGTGGTGGGGTCGGGGGTGTTCAGCGGTGCGCCGGAACGTACACGCTCGACAAGGTCGGGGTTGGCCAGCGCCATCGAACCGACGGTGACAATGTCGGCCAGGCCTTCTTCGATGTCCTTGGCGCGGGTGGTGATGTCGGCGAAGGCCCGGTTGAGGACCAGCGCGCTCGGCCACAGCCCGCGCAGGGTGCGCAGGAGTTGGTCGTCGCCGCCATGGCCGATGTGCAGGTAAGCGAGACCAAGCGGGGCGAGGGCGCGCACGAGTGCCGGGTACAGCTCGGGGGTGTCGTTCTCCACTATGTCGTTGAACGGGTTACCAGGAGAGATCCGGATGCCGGTGCGGCCGGCGCCGATCTCGTCGGCCACGGCCGTGGCTACCGTCTCCGCGAAGCGGATGCGGTTGGCGATGGATCCGCCGTAGCGGTCGGTGCGCTGGTTGGTGTTGGTAGCGAGGAACTGGTGCAGCAGGTAGCCGTTGGCTGCGTGGATCTCGACGCCGTCGGCGTCGGCCGCGATGGCGGCTGCGGCGGCGCGGCGGAAGTCGTCGACCGTCGAGGAGACTTCCTCGGTGGACAGTTCGCGTGGCAGTGGTATTTCCCGGGGCCCGGACACGGTGAACATTTCGCCTGACGGCCTGACCGCTGAGGGTGCCACCGGCTGCCGTCCGTGGGGGGTGTTGTCGGGGTGCGACATCCGCCCGACGTGCATCAGCTGGATGACGATGCGCCCGTCGGCCGCGTGCACGGCATCGGTGACCTTGCGCCACCCGGCGATGTGCGCCTCGGTGTAGATGCCGGGAGTCAGCAGGTAGCCCTGCCCGTCGGCGGAGGGCTGGGTGCCCTCGGTAATGATGAGAGCGTGCGAGGCGCGCTGGGCGTAGTACTCAGCGTTCAGCTCGGTCGGTACACCATCGGGGGTGGACCGGTTGCGGGTCATGGGGGCCATGGCCAAACGGTGCCGCAGAGCGATGTCCCCGGCGACGATCGGGTTCCAGAGGGCGTTCAGCATCGGGTTCCTCAGATAGTGGGTGGTGGATGGCTATGGGAGTGGCGGACGGCCATGAACACCGCGATACGGTGGCCGGGCGCCGGTTGGTATCAGGCGTGGATGGGGTGAATGTCAGCCTGGCACCCGGACTACGCCGCCACCGCCGAAGCCTCCGCGATCTGTTCGGCGCTGGGTGCCAGCCGGGGCGAGACGAAGGTCACCGCGATCGTGACGACGGCGAAGGCCGCCGCCACGAGCAGCCCGCGGTGGAAGCCGTCGGTCAGCCCGTCGGACTGGCTCGCGCCGGAGGCGATGGCGGAGGTGGTCCGGGAGGTGGACAGGGTGCTCACGATGGCGAGCCCGAGTGCGCCGCCGACCTGTTGGAAGGCCTGGACGACACCGGACGCGGCGCCGGCCTCCTGGTGGGAGACGTCGACCACGGCGGCGATCTGCGCGGGAACGGCGATCGCGCTGAGGCCGGCACCGAAGATGATCAGGCCGGGCATCAGTCCGGTCGGGTAGGAGCTGTGGGCGTCGACGCGGGTGAGCAGGAGGAGCCCGGTGACGTTGAGCACGGCGCCGACCGTCATCACCGGCCGTGTTCCCAAGCGGGTGACCAGCGGGGTGGCCATGGCCGCCCCGAGGATGGCGGCACCGCCCATGGGCAGGAACTCCACTCCCGTGCGCAGCGCCGAGTCGCCGCGCACCTGCTGCAGAAAGATCGCGGTCAGGAAGAACATCGACAGGAAGGCGGCGCCGTTGAGCGCGAGCGCGCCACCGGCCGTGCTGAGCGCGCGGGCCCGAAGCAGCCGTAGCGGAACCAGCGGCGCCGTGGTCCGCGTCTCGACCGCCAGGAAGGCGGCGAGCATCACGACACCCGCGAGTAGGCACCCGATGACCTCCGCCGAGGACCAGCCGACGGGTTCGGCGCGGACCACGCCGTACACCACCGCGAGCAGGCCGCCCGTACCGAGCACGGCGCCCAGCAGGTCGAAGGAGCGGTTGCCCTCGTGCGGGGCGATGGGGCGGACGAAGACCGGGGTGGCGATGACGAGGGCGATCACGATCGGGACGTTGACGATGAAGACCCAGCGCCAGCTCAGGGAGTCGACCAGCACCCCGCCGAGGACCACGCCCGCCGTGCCGCCGAGGCCGGCCAGGCCGCCCCAGACGCCCATGGCGATGTTGCGTCGCCGGCCGTGTTCGAAGGTGACGGTGAGGATGCCCAGGGCGGCCGGGGACAGCAATGCGCCACCGAAGCCCTGGACGGCCCGCGCGGCGATCAGCAGTCCTGGTGAGGTGGCCAGGCCCCCGGCCAGCGAGCTGACGCCGAACAGGGCGAGCCCGGTGATGAAGACCCGCCGCGACCCCAGCAGGTCGGCCACGCGACCGCCGAGCAGCAGGAAACCGCCGAAGAGCAGGATGTACGCGCTGATCACCCACTGCAGCCCGTCGGTGGTGAAGCCGAGACCGCTCTGGATGTGCGGGAGTGCGACGTTCACGATCGTCACGTCCAGCACCACGATGAATTGCGCAAGGGCCAGCACGGTGAGCGTGGCCCAGGGACTGCGTCGCATAGCGAGATTCACGGATCATCCCTTTCTTGAACTGTAGGTACAAAATTTCAGCATGGCGAGGTGGCCCGAATCCCTGCGTGCCGTAGGGGTCAGAGAAGGTCGATGGTTGTGTCGATCACCCTGATGAGGCGGTCGGGCCTTGACTCGACACGGGCCATGAGCCGCATGCCGTTGACGGTGCTCAGCAGCAGGCTGGCCAGGCCCTTCGCGTCACGTCCAGGATCGATCTCCCCGGCGCGCTGACCCTCCTCGATCAGGGCGCGAAAGGCGCCCTCGATGCGGTCGAACATGTCTTGCACCTGCGCCGTCATGGATTCATCCGTGCGGCCGAACTCCATCGCGGTGTTCAGCGCCAGACAGCCACGGCGGTCGGGGTCGGCGAGGTCCGTCTCAGCGACGACAAGTAGTGCCTTGCGCAGCCGCTCCTTCACCGGCCCGGAACCCTCCAACAACTCCGTCACGGCCGAATTCTGCAGGTCCAGGTAGCGGCGCAACGCCAGATCGAACAGTTGGCGCTTGCTGCCGAAGGTGTTGTAGAGGCTGCCCTTGCCGATGCCCAGGGTGTCGATCAGGCATTGAGGTGTGGTGGCGCCGTATCCCTGTCGCCAGAACATCTGCATCGCCTGCTCGACCGCCACATCCGGGTCGAACTGCTTGGGCCTTCCCACGACTCAGACTCTAACACTATTCTGGACCTGCAAGTCCAGTATCTGTCGGTAGATCAGAACCATGGAATCCGGGACGGGCACCGGCCGTCGGTGATAGAGCCGCAACCAGCGGCTTAGGCCTTCGAGATCATCCCATGGCGGCTTTTGGGCTTACCTTGGCCGGACCCCTCCTTGTTGCAGGTGCCGTGAGGTTTTGTTGGTGTGTTTGACGGTCGAGTGGGTGTCAGCCGGCCAGCTGGTTGAGTTTGCGGATCTGGCGGTCGAAGGAACGGGCGGGGGCGATGCGGCGCAGGGTGGCGACGCGTCCGGCCGTCGAGCCTGCGGTGTAGCGCAGTTTCGGCTTCGCGTTGGTGGCTGCCGCGACGATCACCTTGGCGACGACGGTGACCGACTCGTCGCTGGCCACGTCGAGATCGAGGAACGTCACCCCGTCGAGAGGGGTGACGCGCGAGGTGTTGCGGCTCGTGCCGACCACCTCGAAACCCGTGTCGGCGAGCGCGAGAGCGGCTGCCCTCCCGATACCCGAGGACGCACCTGTCACGAGCGCCACCGGCCGAGCTGTGGTCATCAGGGTCTCCCTAACCTTTTGACTACGGATCAAGAGGTTGGGGGTTCGAGTCCCTCCGAGCGCACGCTGGTTGAGGCAGGTCAGAGCCCCGCAGCCGATCACACGGCGCGGGGCTCTGGGCTTTTCTGATCTCCAGTACTGCAGTTTGTACTGCAGTACTTGACGTCAAGGCCTCGGCGCGCACGGCAGTGGATCAAGCGATCTGACGGAGATCGTTTCCGTAGTCGAAGATGATCCGCATCCGGGCCCCCAACGCCCGGGCGTAACGGCTCAGCGTCGCAACCTCGTTCACGTCAAGATCGCCGTTCTCGATCTGGCTTACCCGGCCCGGTGAGACACCCATCAGGTCGGCCACCTGACGTTGCGTCAGGCCCAGCCGTTTCCGCTCCTCAGCAAGATGGAAGGCGCTGACCCATGCCTCGGTGCGCGCCCGCTCGGCGGCGAGCGCGTCGTCATCCCCGTCATGCAGTTCGGCGCGGATGTCGTCCCAGTCGTGGAACTCGCTCATGAGTCCTCCCGCCGTTTCCTCTCGAAGGCCAGCCACCCGTCGTAGGCGACCTCTGCCGCAGGGATGGCCGTCTTGTACCACCGCGACCAGTCGCCAGCTTTGTTCCCCGCGACCAACAGCACGGCCTGCGACCATGGATCGAAGACAAAGATCACTCGGATCGCGACATCGCGGCCTGACCGCGGCCGCAGCTCCTTGAGGTTGCTGATCGTCGACCCTTGCAGAGTGTCAACGAGCGGACGCCCGAGCCCGGGCCCGCCCTCGGCGAGCATGTCGATCGCCGCGTTGACTGACCGATAGTTGCCCGGATCCAGCCTGCGCAGCGAACGCAGCCACTCCCGCACCTCAGACGTGGCCTTGATCGTCCACCGATGAGGCGGCGTCGCCGACATGGGTCAACTATAGCTCGAACTAAACATGGCGCGTCGCGATCCGAAGCGGATGCGGCGGACTGACAGCCGGGGCGACAGCCAAGCCGGTAGTCGAACGCATGGACGCCCACAGGCACCAGTGGACGGACCCCACACGAGTCGACGGACGCGGCGGAGGTCCACGACGCCAACGGAAGATCCAGATTTAGCTAGGGATCGAGGGTTCGCACCCGCTTCCTGTGGCCCCCGAACCACCGCCGTCCGCCCCGAAGACCAAGCCACGACGGACGGCAGCCTGGTTGGCAGCCAAGCCTGCCGACGACCACGGACGTCGGCGTATGTCCACGGACAAGGCCAGGCCCATGATCTGCACCGGCGGACGTCAGCGGACATAGGCGAACGAAGTACACGGCAGCTCATAATCCTCTGGTCGCGCTGACGCCCCGAGCGCCGCATCTATAGCCAAGCCGGTGGACCCGGGTGGGTCTGTGACCGACGACAGCGGAACCGGCGCGCCTGCCGAGCCGAGCGAACGGCCGCGGGCGACCACAGTACAGCGCCGGACCGCCCCCGCAGCGACCCAGCAAGGCAGGCGATCGCACATCGGGCGAGACTCGGATCCTCTCGGGAAGCGAGTCTGAGACGCGCCATGGGCGGCAGCCGCTCAGCCGCGTGAACATTCATTGCGAGCCTCCACCGGTTGCCGTGCGTGCGCCAATTCCACTATCTCGATGCCCGACGCATCCTGCCCAAGATGCGCGGTCGACGTTGAGAGATTGTCATTCGTGGGGGCTCGGGCGGCAGCAACCTACGCCAAGGGAGATCGGGAACCTCCGGAATCCTGGCCGCGGACGTGCGGCGCCACTCGATCAGTGCGTTGACGACTTGTTCCAGGTACGAGGTTGCCTCTTGGAGGATGGTGTTGATATCCACTTCAGCCACAGGTCCTGGGTCATCACTCGCCTTTCTTCGCATAATGCGGAGCGCCTCATACACCATATTGTAGATCTCCGCTACCGCATCCAAAAGAGGCGCCTCGGACAGTGCCCCCACACGCACTATGCAGACATCTCCGAATGCGTCGGCTGCCCTCCACATTGCTTTCCAATCGCCGCGTTCGCCGCCCCACGGCGATGGAGCAAGAACCGCCTCCAGGTCAAGCAGTGCTCTCGCGATGTCCTCGGCAGCTTGGTATGCGAGCTGCTCTCGTGCGGATTTCCGCTCGTGCCATCGAGTCGCATAGAACGTCCCCACGGCGAGCACACCGGAGAGTGCAGATCCCAGCAACGCTGATCCGCTGCCGTCCCAGAACGCGCCAGCCATATCCACCGATACCCCTGAAGCCTGCTGCCAATCCGACCACACCAGTGTGAGGCAAGACGGTTGCGACACACAGGTTGCCCAAGCTTGTGGTGGCGCGGAGGTCGCCATACCACCTCGTGCGGCCCGCTCGTCGCCGGCGGACAGCCGGGAGGAGCGCGTTCGCAAAGAAGAGGTTTGAGCACTGGACTGCGATCGCGCGCGACGCTCCGTAACCGCTTTGCAGTGCCGGGTTGTACTGCAGTTGTACTGCAACGGGGGTAGACGCCCGTAGACGTCGGTGGACGACCCCGAGCCCGTTACCTGCGGCGACGGACGTTGGTAGACATCCATGGACATATCGCTGAGGACATACGATCATACGACCATAGGTTGAGACGGAGCCCGCGGGCAAGGGTCTGCCGAAAATCAAATTATGGCCGTACTCTCAAGGGGTGCGCGGTGGCGGACCAGCGGCCGGCCCGGCGGGTGGAGGAGCGTGTGGTGCGGTACGGGAAGGAACACAAGCAGGCGACGAGGCGGCGGATCATCGAGACGGCCGGCCGTCGGTTCAAGCGCGACGGCATCGACGGCTCGGGCATCGCCACGCTCATGACGGACGCCGGGTTGACCAACGGCGCCTTCTACGCCCACTTCGCATCCAAGGACGACCTCGTCGCCACCGCGGTCGCCGACCAGCTCCGCGCCCAGTGCGAGAGCCTCAGCGGGCAGGCGCCCGACCGCGCCGGAGTCGAGCAGATCGTGCGTGCGTACCTCTCGGCCGAGCACCGCGACAACCCTGAGGACGGCTGCCCCTCCGCCGCCCTACTCGACGAGATCGGACGCTGCACGGACGCCACCAAGCAGGCGTACACCGACGGCACGCTGGCTTACATCGACGACATCGCCGCCCGCCTGGCGCCGGACGATCCGAAGTCGGCCCGCGTCAAGACGCTCAGCGTCTTCGCCATGATGATCGGAACGCTGCAGCTCTCCCGCGCCCTGGCCGACCGACAACTCGCCGACGAGCTCCTCAAGCAGGGCATCCGCAATGCCCTCGCGCTGTTGGACCCCGAGCATCACAGCTGACGCGCCGCATCACGAGGCTGTGACACATCTGGGGAACCGCTCGGCGCCCGCGACAAGGCCGGTTGGGCACGCTCGCGACTTCGGCGCGACGGCCATTCCCATACATCAGCCCGCGCATCGGCCGCAGTCGTGCCTTCCACCGGCCATCGATCGGTCTCGATCATCCCATGGGCTGGGGTGTCAAGCGGCGGCTTGCTGTGTAACGTGCCGTTTCCAGGCGGTCGCCGATGGTGAGCGTCCCCGCCTGCTTGACCCGCCGGAGCACGGGCGACACGGCGTACCGGCTGATCCCGTCGACGGCTGCGAGCTTCATCGTCAGGTAGCCGTACAAGCCGTCGAGGCTGTCGGAGGTGGCTACCGCGACGAGGTTGTCGTCACCGGTGATCGCGGCCGCGAACTGGACCTCGTCGTGCTCGGCGAGCGCCCGCCCGACCGCTTCCAGCTGCGCGGGCGGCACCTGCAGCCACAGGTAGGCCGCGGCGATGGCCCCCATCGCGGCCACGGCGATGTCGAGGTCGAAGTAGACGACGCCGCTGGCCTGCAGCGCCTCGACTCGCCGAGTCACCCTGCCGACGGTCGTCCGGGTGGCGCGGGCGAGGACGGCGTAGCTGGTCCGGCCGTCCTGGGCCAGCAGGTCGAGGAGCGCGTCGTCGCCGGGTTCGAGCGTGGCCGTTCGCTGGGGGGCCACGCGGGGCGTCGCCGTCAGCCGCTTGACCTGGTCGGGGGCTAGGGCGCCGCGCAGGCCCTGCCAGTCGGCCGCGTTCGTGCCGATGTAACGCCGGAGGATCACGGCCGCCTCGGCGTCGAGCACGGGCGCGGACTTGGGGAGGCGAGCGATGAGGAGGTCCTCGCGCTCGGCCTCGGTCCGCGACCGTAGGGAGAACAGGACCTCCGAGCCGCCCGAGTTGATCGTCACCCAGGAGACGTCCTCGCGCCGGGCGAGGGCTTCGGCCACGGCCAGGGCGCCGTTGGGCCGGCAGCGCAGGCGGACCATCCAGTCGGTCTGCCCGAGCGCCCGCGGGTCGACCGCGCCCACTACACGGAGCAATCCCTCGCGCCGCAGGCGGCGGTAGCGGCGGGCGGCGGTCTGCTCGGAGACGTCGAGCGCCTCGCCGAGAGCGCTGAATGTAGCCCTCGGCTCAAGCTGGAGCGCGCGCACCAATTGCCGGTCGATGGCGTCCAGCACGGAGGATCCAGGCCATGATGCATCTTTCACTGGAGGAAAACTACGCCATCAGCGGCCCGGGGACGGTTCCTGTCGGAGGTCGGCCGCAAACTCGGAGCATGACCGAGCAGGAGTACAACCCCAGCGAGGGGATGACAACGATGCGCAAATGGCTGCCGCTCGTAACGGTCTGCCTCGGGACCTTCATGCTCTTGGTCGACGTCACGATTGTGAACGTCGCTCTGCCCAGGATGGTGTCGGGCCTGCACGCCTCGTTCGGGTCGGTGCAGTGGGTGGTCGACGCGTACGCCCTGACCTTAGCCGCCCTGGTACTGGGCGCCGGGTCGATCGCGGACCTGGCCGGCCACCGGGCCGTGTACGTCGCCGGCCTGGCTCTGTTCGCCGTCTCGTCGTTCGCCTGCGGCATCGCGCCGAACACGGGCGTCCTCGTCGGCGCGCGGGCCGTGCAGGGGATCGGCGCGGCAGCGATGTTCGCGACGACGTTCGCCCTGATCAACAGTAACTACGCCGGGCGCGACCGGGGCACCGCCTTCGGCCTGTGGGGTGCCGTCGCCGGCGCCTCGGCCGCGGTCGGACCGATCCTCGGCGGCCTACTCACCGAGACCATCTCCTGGAGATGGATCTTCTTCGTCAACCTGCCCGTGAGCATCGTGGCGATCGTGCTCTGCCTGCGGGTACTCAAGGACGCGCACGCGCCGCGCAAGGGCCGGGTCGACGTCTGGGGCATGGCCACGTTCACCGTCGCCGCGGCCGCCGCGACTTACGCGCTCATCCGGGCGAACGAGGACGGCTGGTCCAACGGTGGGACCTGGGTGATGCTCGCGGCCTCGGCCGTCGGACTCGCCGTGTTCGTGGCCATCGAGCGGGTCACGGACCACGCCATGCTCGACCTGGAGCTGCTGCGCCGCCGCTCGTTCGTCGGCGTTCTGGTCGGCGGCCTGCTCATGACCTTCGCGGCGTTCTCCGCCTTCACCTACACCTCGATCTGGCTGCAGTCGGTGCTGGGTCTGAGCCCGATCGAGGCCGGCCTGACCGGGCTGCCCCTGTCTGCGATGGCGTTTGCGGTCTCGGCGTCGATCGGACGGTTCCTGCACGGCGGCAACGCCGCGCGGTTCATCGGGCTCGGCCTGCTGTTCATCGGCGCCGGCGGCCTGGTCGGCGGCGTGCTGGTCCACGGCACCGCCACCTGGACCGCTCTCGTCCCGGGCTTCCTACTGATCGGCATCGGCGTCGGGCTGTCCACGCCGACTCTCGGATCGGCGGCGACGGCGGCAGTGCCACCCGAGCGCGGCGGGATGGCGGCCGGCGCGGTGAACACGATGCGCCAGCTCGGTTTCGCGTTCGGGATCGCCGCGCTCGGTGGCGTCTTCACCGCCCGGGCGAACGGCGTCCTGGCCGCCCACGGCGTGCCGTCGTCGGCCACCGCCGCGCGGGCGGTCGCCGGCGGGCAGGCCCCGGCGCTGCTGGGACTCGCCCCGTCCAGGGCCGCCCGGCAGGCGACGGATGCAGCGATCCACGCCTCGGCGGTGGCCGGGGTGCAGAGCGCGCTGCTGGCCACCGGAGCCGTCGGCATCCTTGCAGGGGTGCTGGTGTTGATCCTGACCCGCCCGGCCACGTCGACGCCGGAGCCGACGCCGGAGCCGACGCCGGAGCCGGCCGGGAATGAGATCCGTCCGCAACAGAGCCTGGCATAGAGGTCGGACCTCGGTTTTTTGATTTGGAGCAGATCAACTGAGGTTACTGGCGGATGGTTGACGTGCGCTATCTCGATGAACTGGCCGGCACGGTGGCGGATGCCTGATATCGCGGTTTGGCTGGTTTCTGGCGGATCAGCTTTCTATACTGATCCGCTGTCGGGTGAAGCAGATCAGGGGCGGTGGGCGCTGTGACGAGGCGCGGCGCGACGTGGGGTGCCGGAGTCGGGGTAATACTCGGCGCCGTGTCCGGCGTACTGACCGGTGAGTTGGCCGGCGGCTGGCCGTGGTGGGTGGCGGACGCCGTTGTTGTCCTCGGGTCCGTTCTATTGGCGATGTGGCTGGCGTCCGGCGACGGTTCACCCGAGCGATTGCGGGTGGACAGGGGCGGCCTGTTTGCCGGTCGTAATATCACGATCGGCGGTAGCGCCAACCTGCGGGCACCGTCCAGCGGGACGCCCGAGCCGCCACCCGACGGCCCGGATGCCGATCGAATAGTAGGGCCTGGGGCCATGGCGGCCGGGCGGGACCTGACCATTGGCGGCGATCTGAACACGGACGTGGGCGGCGCACCTCCCGCTCAGCGCTAACGATGCGGGTAGTAGCCGTGCCGTCGTGGAGCCTTGGCCCGGGCGCGATTGGCGCTGGCGGGAATATCGTGGTCCATGGCGACCTGATCGTCGGACCCGCCTCCGGATCGGACGACTGGCTTGTGGAACCAGTCGTCAGCAAGACCGAACTCGCCGAGCAATATGACCGGTTCACCGGCCGCGCGAAGCTGATTCGGCAGATCGACGACTTCATCGCCGAGAACAAGCGCGGCTACGTGCTGGTTCGGGCCGAGGCCGGGGTCGGCAAGAGCGCGCTGGCCGCGCACCTGGTCTCGACTCGTCATCCAGCCGCGTACTACTTCATCGGGCTGGACCGTGCCCGTTCCCCGGAGGAGGCCCGCAAGAGCATCGCCGCGCAGTTGATCGTCGGCTTGGGACTCACGGAGACGGAGACGCGCGCCCGGGATGGTGCATTCCCGCCGGGCGTTACCAGCTCCTCCTGGCTCGGCGAAGTGCTGCGGACAGCGGCCCGGAAAAGAAACGTTCACCGGCAAGGTCAGCCGCTAGTTCTCGTCGTCGACGGCTTGGACGAGGCGCGGGACGTGACGGACAGCGAGACCGGCGTCCCGCTGGGCCTGCCGGCCCCCGACAGCCTGCCGGTCGGCGTGTACATCGTCGCGACCAGCCGGTTTGGTCCGGAGCTGACCGCCCTGACACATTCGAACGACTGCCTCACGGTCCAGATCCAGGTCGATCAGGACGACGGCGACGGAAACGTCCAGGACATGCGGGACTATCTCACCGGCGCGCTAAGCGGCGAGCGACCCGACCTGCGGTTGGTCGACGCGCTGCGCAACCGCTCAGTCGTCCCGGCGGACCTCGTCGAGACACTGGTGGCCAGATGCGCCGGCATCTGGATCTATCTGAAATATGTGCTGGACGATATCCGCATGGGCCGTCGGGACCCACGCGACGTCACGTCGCTGCCGCAGGACCTCCGTAAGTATTACTGGCTTCAGATCAACGGGTGGGCGGGGGACCGTGGCGTTACCTGGAGAAAACTTCGCCGGCCGACGCTGACCATGCTTGCCGCAATTCGTCGGCCAGTCACCGCAGCCGAACTCGCGCGGCTCACCGGCGCCGACCGGGAGGACATCGACAGCTGGCTGAGCAGCGCGGCGCAGGCCTTTCTCAACGTGACGGAACCTCCCCGTGACCAGCCCGACCAGGTTCGACGATACGCGATCCGCCACGAGAGCCTGAGAGAGCTTCTCACCATTCCTGACGTCTGGTCCACCAATCGGGACGGTGGGCCGGGCAAAGAATTTTACGACGCCGCGGCCAAGGCCCATGCGGATATCACGGACTTCCTGCTGCCACCCGGCACACCGGAGTCACGCGACTGGTCGGATATCGACGCCTACACCCGGGCGGCCCTCGCCGAGCATGCCGCTGCGGCCGACCGCCTCAATGATCTCATGACGGACCCGGGTTTCCTGTTGGCCTGCCGACCTGAGAGCATCCTCCGGCATCGGCATCTGCTGAGTAAACCGGCCAGCGTCGCCGCCGCGAACGCACTTGAAGCGGCGCTCAACGAATGGCAGCGGTACCCCGACGACCGAGCATGGTGGCTGCATGTATGGGCCCGCAAGACCCGGGCCACCGAACTCGCCATTGCCGCCGCGCGACGCACGGGTCGACAGTGGACCGTTCACACCGCCATGTGGACTGGCACCGCCCACCGAAGCCTCGTCGGACATGGCGGCTCCGCGCAGGCGGTGGCGCCTGTGCGCCTGGCCGACGGTCGAACATGGCTCGCGAGCGGCAGCGCGGACGGCACGGTGCGGTTGTGGGATCCGGTGGCCGGGACCGCGGTAGGCAACCCCTTGACCGGCCATGGCGGCGGGGTCCGGGCAGTCGCGACGCTGCGTCTGGCCGGCGGCGCGGCTCTGCTGGCCAGCGGCGGCGACGACGGCACGGTCCGGCTGTGGGACCCGGCCGCCGGGATCGGGGTGGGTAGCCCGCTGACCGGCCACGTAGGCAGGGTGCTGACGGTGGCGGAGGTGCCCCTGGCCGACGGTCGAACATGGCTCGCCAGCGGCGGCGACGACGGCACGGTCCGGCTGTGGGATCCGACCGCAGGGAAAGCAGTGGGTAGCCTGCCCGGCCACGACGGCCCGGTTCGGGTCGCGACGGCGGTGCCGTTGGCCGGCGAACGCACGCTGCTGGCAACAGGCGGCGACGACCGTACGGTGCGGTTGTGGGATCCGGTGGCCGGGGTCGCGGTAGGCGGTCCGCTGACCGGCCATCAGGACTGGGTGCGTTCGATGGCGGTGCTTCGGGCGGTCGACGGCGTGACCCTGCTGGCCAGCGGCGGCGACGACGGCACGGTCCGGTTGTGGGACCCGGCTGCGGGGGCCGTGGGGGGTTCACCGCTCACCGGTCACGGCGGCTCGGTGAAGGCGATGGTCGCGGTGCGGATGCCGGACGGCCGGGAGCTGCTGGCGGCCGGCGGCGACGACGGGCAGATCCGGCTGTGGGACGTCGAGGCACGGGCCGCGGTCGGAAGCCCGCTCACCGGCCACAGCCGCGTCGTTCAGGCCGCGACGTCGGTGGCTCTGTCCGACGGCCGGGTCCTGCTGGCCACCGGGGGCGCGGACGAGACGGTGCGGTTGTGGGATCCGAGCACTGGCACCGGCGCGTCCGGCGAAGCCCCGCCGACCGGCCACGACGGGGCGGTCGAAACCGCGGTGGCCGTCCCGCTCGCCGACGGCCACGGCATCCTGGCCACGGCTGGCACGGACGGGACGGTGCGGTTGTGGGATCCGATGACCGGAACGGCCGTCGGGGAGTTTCTCGTCGGCCACCTCGACTGGGTGTTGGCGGTCGCGCCGGTGCCGTTGCCCGATGGCCGTGCCCTGCTCGCGACGGGCGGCACGGACGGGACGGTTCGACTGTGGGATCCGCTGGCCGGGCGGCTGGAAGGCGATCTCCTGGTCGGCCACTCCGGATGGGTGCTGGCGGTCGCGGCGGTCCGGCCGTGCGGCGGTGGACCGGCCCTTCTTGCTACTGGAGGTGACGACGCTGTCATCCGCTTGTGGGATCCGGTGACCGGAAGACCGGTTGGTGAACCCCTGGTCGGCCACACCGGCGCCGTGCGGGCAATGACCGAGGTCCGGTTACCCGACGGCCGATCCCTCTTGGCGACCGGCGGGAACGACCTGACCATCCGGTTGTGGGATCCGGCGACGGGGACGTTGGTGGGTGAACCTCTGAGGGGTCACCATGACTGGATCCGCGCGATGGCCGCGGTGTCGTTGCCCGATGGTCGCCCACTGTTGGCAACTGGCGGTGACGACCGGTCCATTCGACTGTGGGACCCGGTCATGGGACGCGCGGTCGGCGATCCTCTGCTGGGCCACCTGAGCGCCGTGACGGCGATCGCGGCGGTGCCGCCGGGCAGCGCCGGTGCCGCCGGGCTCGCCAGCGGCGGCCGGGACGGCACTGTGCGGATCTGGGACCCGGTGCGCGGATGCGCGGCCGGCGATCCGCTCACTGGTCACGCCGGCTGGGTCCGTGCGATGGCCGCGGTGCCGTTACCCGATGGCAGCTGCGCGCTGGCCACGGCGGGCGATGACGGCGCGGTTCTCGTCTGGGGCCGCGGGTCCGGCGGGCGAACATGAATCCGCGGGCACGAGCCATGACGTGTACGCCAAGCACGGCGCCCTGGGCGTCGGGCACGGCAGGCGGACGGCGGACGGGTGCCCGTGCCCGCGACGAGGGGCGTCCGAGACGAATCTGGCTCGTCCTGGCGAGACTGGTCATCGGACCACGGGGACGCGATGATGAAAAGTGTGGCCATGTCGAGATCGACCGGACCCTACGGCTCCGGCGAACTGAAGATCGTGAGTCTCTACGACGTCGCCGAGGCCGACCTGGCATGCTTCTATTCGGAGATACTGACCGCGGCCTTTTCGCCAGAAGAACTCGTGACCTGGGACGAGCTGCGGGAAGCGGCCGCCAACAACCCCGGTCCGGGCGTCCTTGTCCTCGACGGTGAAACCGTCGTCGGCGGCATGCTGGGAGAGATCTACCCGCGTTCTGGGGTACTGCTTCTCAGCTACATTGCGGTACGACCCGATACCCGGGGCCGCGGTATCGGCCGGGTGCTGCTTACCGAGGTCATCCCACAATGGCGGGCCGCTGTCCTGCCCTCGATCGTGCTCGCCGAGATCGAGGACCCCCGATTCCACGAGCCCAGCTCCTACGGTGACCCGGGTGCCCGGCTCAGGCTCTACCAGCGAACCGGCGCGGCCCTGCTGCCCATGCCGTTCTTCCAGCCCTCGTTGCGGCCCGGCTTGTCCCGGGTCTTCGACATGCTGCTGATCTGTCTGGACGAGTCGGGGCCGACCGTGCCGACGCCGGCTGTCACCGCCTTTCTGGAGGAGTACTTCGAGTTGTGCGAAGGAAGCGCAGCGGTATCCGCTGACGCCGACTTCCTGGCGCTCCGACGAGGTGCCTGCGAGGCCGAGGCGGACGGTCGGCTACCGCTGTGGCCGCTTGATCGTGTACCGGAAATTCCGAGATTCCGCCGAGCCTCGGCGTGAACGACGCTTCTCGCCGGGCCGCGCCTGGCGGCGGCGACATCCCGGCCGGCAAGCTCCCCGCCGTCGGCAGCCTGCTGGCCGCGCACCACGGCTGTGCCGTCCTGCTGACGGAGGCGGTGGGTATCGGCACCACGGGCATGGACGCCGTGATCGAAAGTGCCTGGTCGGATACGATCTGCACCCTTCTAGTCGACCCCGGGACGCCGGTTCGGGCCAGCCTGCTCGGGGCGATCCTCCGAAGGCTACGAGCGGACGGCCGGCTGGACGAACCCGAGGGCGCCGCCTCGGTGTTTTCCGCCGACCACTTCTTCCTGCCGCCGGACGACCGCTGGGCCGGCTGGTGGGACGTCGATGTTCCCTTCTGGCCAGCTGAACGGACCCCGGCCGGCGACCAGGTGCTGAGCGCGGTCCGGCGGTTGCCCGGCGATCAGCGGATCCTGCTGCTGCTTCGGGACGCGGCGCGACTTTCGGTCGACCAGACATCAGAAATAACCGGTCTGGAACCGGAAAACCAAGGAAAAATCTTGGACGACGCCCGACGGGCGTACGTCGAGTATCTGGACCAAGAACTCCAGGCGGAATCCGGGAAAGCCCCCGCCGACGGGGAGCGGGAAAACATGGGTGGCCGATGAGCACGCTGGACATCAGCTGTGAAGATATATTCGATCTAGTCGGAGCCTGGCACGACCGAGAACTGTCCGAAAGGGATCAGAACGCTTTCGAGCAGCATCTGCTGATCTGCCCGCCATGCCTGGCGTACAGCGACCGGGTACGGCGCGCACTCGCCGCTTTGGAGGCCACGGCGACGGTGGCGGTTCCCGAAGGGCTTTCCGGCAGGGTCGCGACCGCTGTTCTCGAGCAGGCCCGGAGCGCCTCAGAATGAGTTACTACAAGTTCCTTCGGCCGTCCGGGGAAGGCGTTTTCACCGGTTACGATTGGGTCGGCTCGGGGGGCAACTGGATTGATGCCGGCAGCCCGGTCTCCTGCCAGGCCGGAATCCACGCGTGCCGGGTCGAGGACCTTCCCTACTGGTTGGCCGAGGGCCTGTGGCGGATCGATCTCGCTGGTCAGATCGTGACGTACAAGAACAAGGTCGCGGCCAGCCGCGGGCGGCTGGGTGCGCGCGTCGAGGGGTGGACGACGCGGACGGCCCGGGAGTTCAGCGTAGCCTGCGTCGGGCGAGTGGCCCAGCATGCCGCCGCCGAACTGCGGGATACCAGCATGTGGTCGTTGGCGGAGTCGGTCGAGGCTGCCGTTCGGGTTTTTGTCGAGGACGGGGACGCGGTCGGGCTGAAACTTCGCGCCCTCGAGGGTGCGGCGGTGCCTGTCCACTACCGTGGATCCTCGGCGAATTTGCTGTCCGCGTACATCACCGACGCGCTTGAATCGTTGGATGCCTATCCGCCGGCCATGTTGGCGTACATCGCGGCGCGGGCGGCGAGTCAGCGCCGCGTCTCGCCCAGCGGGGACCCTTACCTGGACGAACGCCGTTGGCAAGCGTCATGGCTCGCGACCCGACTCGGGTTGTCCGACTCGCCGTAAACCGCTATGCCATGGGACTGATTCACCAGCGGCGGAGCGACTCGACGGCGGTATCCGACAGTGGCGTGTTCTCGTTCAGCGCCGTCCATTCGTCGAAGAAGGCGGATTCCACCACCTGTTCCTCGTCCGGTGCCGGCCCGCGCGGGAACAGCCACGCTCGGAGCTTGACGAGGTCCGCGTCTCGCAACATGTCCCGGACCTCGTCGTCGTCGACCGAGCCGCCGCCGGGCATCAGCTCGCGCACCCGGTCGGCCCATCTGCGGGCCTCGGTGACGCCGGCCAGGTCGACGATCTCAACCAGGCGGTTCGCCGTTCGCGTGGTCATCTCCTCGTAGAACAAACTCTCGTAGTGGTCCGGGGTTTTGTCAGGGGAAAAGAAACACCGGTAGGCGTGACCTACAGCGCGGCAGTAGTCGGTGAGCGCCTCATTGACGTCATCGGCCTCCCAGCGAACCTCGGCTCGTATCCGGAAGAGGTCCGAGATCAGTTCCTCGTCCCAGTCCTCGGAGTCGCCGACGTAACTCTTCAGGTATTCAGCAGAATCGCGGACGCGGGTCCGCGCTTCGGCTAGGGACCCGCGTTCGAGAGCGAGATCAGCCGTCTCGAAATATAGCCAGGCGAGGTTCCATTCGTCGTCGAGCTCAGCGAAGTCGGCGATAGCCTGGTCGTAGTAGGTATCCGCGTTTCGATCAGTCGGATCGAGATACCGGCGGCTGTGTGCCAGGAATATATTGAGCAGTCCGTCGAGCTTTTTCAGCTCTTTTTCCTCTTCGGTGGTCGCGCTGGCGCGGGCGGCCTGATCCAACCCGCTGAGGTCTCGCACGACCAGCAACTCGTCGCGAATATCGTCCCAGGGCGCCGAGGCCTTGACCCACCCGGTGGGGTAGTGGTCGAGTATGAATTCCAGGGCGGCGTGGAGCCGGTTGTCCGGATCGTCCTGGGCGGCATCCGAGCTCGCGGCCACGCCCCCGGCCTCGGAACCCGTCCACTGCCAGTCCCGCTCCCATTCATCCAGCATCTGCCGGTTAACGTAGAACGGCTCGTAGTTTCCGTACCACCAGTGAGCCTCCAGGAACAACAGCGAAAAACGCGCTCTGACGATGACGCGATCTCCGGATGCCCGGCCGGTGTGCATAAACCACTCGCGTTTGTAGGCCAGCCAGACTGGATGCTCGTACTTGTACAGCGAAGTAACCGGGCTGGCCGAGTTGTCGTCGTCCCAGTCCGACAGGAACCGGAAGTAGTGCTGCGCAGCCCGTCGATGTAGGTCCCGCCAGGTCTCCGGACGGAGCTCCTGGAGGATTCGGGTCAATGCCGGCCGGATGAACTCGTGCAGCCGGAAACGCCTCGACAGCTGGTCGGTGGCGACCTGTTCGATGATTCCGAGACTCTCCAGCGTTCGGATCGCGGACGCGGGCTCGACCTCGCTGCTTTCGTTCTCGGCCCCGCCGAGCAGTTCTGCGAGCAGAGGCTCGTCGAAGGTACTGACCACCGCGCACGCATACACCGCGTCCAGCAGGCTCGGATCGACGAGATCGGCGATGAGGTCGACGAATCTGAGGTCGTCCGACGAACCTCCCGACGGTGCCTGTAAGCGCTCGGGCAGGATTCGTTGAAGCTCTGCCGGAGTGAGAGTTCGGGGGTCCACCCCTCTGATCTTCTCGACCACCAGCGACAGCACGCCCGGGTATCCCCAGCTCGACCGGTATATTTCGTCCGCGAGCACTGGATCGAGCAGTTCGTGAAAAAACTCGTCGAGGTAGCAGGCAACCTCGTCGCGCGACAGCGGTGACAGCGACCGAACGTGCCAGCGGCTGAAATCTGAGGTCTGGTTCGGCAGCGACTCCCGGGCGACGACCACGAGGGTGTTCTTCAGGCGGCGCGCGACACGAGCGAGCCAAAGCCCCATCTCCTCGTCCGCGATCTTGTCGAAGAAGTCGACGGTGAGCAGAACACGCCGGTTGTCGCTCCAGTGCGCCCAGTTGTCGAGGAAAACGTTGTCGACGGCCAACTGCGATCGTCGGATCGCCATTTTGAGCCGATCGTCACCGTCCGTCGGGGGGCGGCCCAACTTCCGCCTCTCGCTCGCGCACTTCAAGCGGAACGAGTCGGACTTCTGCCGGGCTATCCGCTCGGCGAGTTGAAGCATCAGCTCGCTGGTTCGTAAGAAGGTGTCCCAGAGGACTCCGGTCGACGGTTCACCGCTGAACTCCGGGCCCTCCCGCAAGAACCTGGACATGTCCTCGACAACGATGTCCTGCAGGCCGGCGACATCGACCCGCCTGGCCAGCTCCCGCATGAAGGAGGTCTTACCCAGGCCACTCGCGCCGACGATGTCCAGGACCGAGCCCATCTCGGAAGCAAGTAACAGGCGTACCGCCTCGTCCAGCTCCTTCTCTCGGCCGACGAACAGACTCATACCTCCCCGCAGATCTGGATCAACCTCGACTGGAGTTGCCATGTATTACCTTGAGTTACCATGTAGTAGTGAGAGCTAGCCGGTTGGTAACGACCTAAACCGCCGGCCGGCGGTGCCGATGGCCGACGGTGACCTCGACGTCCCAGATCCTAAACCATCCGTAGGAAGGCACTGTTGCGTTGGTGAAGTCCGCCGTCTCGGCGGTCATCGACGTCCTCGCCTCCGGACACCGCGACCTGACCGCAGCCCGCCACTTCTTCACTCGAGCCCTGTCCCACAGCAGCCGGCCAGTAGAAGTGACCATCGACCAGACTGCCTCCTACCCAACGAATCTTGGAGGAGCTGCTGCCCGCCGCCCCACAACGACGCCCGGCAAGCGAACAACCGGATCGAATCCGGCTGACGGCTGACGGCTGACGGCTACTTTCGCCGAGCTCACCCTGGCGATCTGATCACCGGTCCGGCAGTGCCCGTCATGTTCTACCTCCGCACAACGCAACAGACCCCTCCGACGAGCAGCCACCGCCTGCGAAACCGCCATCAACCAACTCGTCCAACACGCAGGTCTGGCAGCCTGACTCACGCCCACGAACTTGACTCGATCATGACAGCTTCGCCCGGCCAAGCCTTCTAGGCAGACGAGATCCTTCCAGGCGGGTGCGCCCTCCCGACCCGTCCTGCAGTTACAAGACGTAACCAGCGACGATCGCGATCCGTAGACGGTCAAATACGGGATCCGTCGTACCGTGAAGAGCCACATACATCCAGTCGGCGTATTTGCCGAAGGTCATCCAGATTTTCCGACCGTTGATGATCCATTCGTCGCCGTCTCGTACGGCGGACGTCGTGAGCGACGCCAGGTCAGAGCCCGCTCCCGGTTCGCCGAATCCTTGGCCCCAGAATTCTTGGACGCTGGTGATCGCAGGCAGAAAGCGGCTCTTCTGCTCGGGGGTCCCGTACTCGAGGAGCGTGGGGCCGAACAGGTCTCGGCCGTGCACTTCGGCCCAGTACAGCGCCTCGGCCTGCGCGTGTTCGACCTGGAAGATGATCTCCTGGTTGATGGTCCCGCCACGACCACCGTATTCGACGGGCCAGGTGATGTTCAGCCACCTGTCAGCGGCGAGTCGCTTTTCCCACTCGATCCGAAGCTCCCAGAAGGAGTCGTCGGCAACTCCACCGACGCCACGGTGTTTAGCGAAGTCCCCGCTGAGGTTGTCAGCGAGCCAGCCGCATAATTCGTCCCGAAACTCTCGGTCGGGTCCGCCGAGTCTCAACTGAAACATGCATGCTTCCTTTGCTCAGTGACTTCGCTGGAATGTGGTGTCCGCTGAGGCGCGCCACGCACGTAGGTGCTCCTCTCCCGCACGTAGGGTGTGTTCCGTCGTCCGGCCGACCGCCTCATTCAGGCCCGCGCGCAGCATCCCAACGAGCCGGGAGTCGTGCATGCAGATCGTGCGCGCGACCTCAGTGCCGCGGTTGAGCAGCTCTGCCGGGGATGTGACCTCGGCGACGAGCCCCGCACGGAGCGCGGCCGCGGCATCAAGGCGAAGTCCGCCGAGGGTCATTGCTTTCGCGGTCCGCAGGCCCACGGCCTCCACCAGATAGGCCGGTAGCCCTCCTCCTGGGTACGCGCCCACACGAGTGTGGGTATCGAAGAAGAGCGCATTTTCAGAGGCGATGATCCAGTCGCACGCGAGCGCAAGCTCCAAGCCGCCGGTGACCGCGGGTCCGTTGACCGCGGCGATGATCGGTTTTGGGGTCCGCCCGATTGAGTGCAGCAGAGCGGTAACTGTTGTGCGATCGGCGCTCGCTTCGGCGTACGCGGCGAAGTCGAGTCCGGCGCAGAAGGCTGACCCCGCCCCGGTAACGACGCATGCGCCGAGTGAGTCATCGTGTGCGAGATCGGCGAGCGCAGCGGCGAACGCGGACACCAGGCCCGGACTGAGAGCATTACGTTGGGGAGGGCGGTTCATCGTCAAGGTCAGGACGCCGGCGTCCTTCGTGACCAGGAGTGGGTCCTGCGCTGAGGTCATACGAGCACTCCGTTCGCTATACCCGACCGTTTCGCCAGCGCCTGCCGGTGTTCGGTAGGTGTCCCAAAGATGAGTTGTGCCGTCTCGGCACGCTTGAAATACAGGTGTGCAGGGTGCTCCCAACGGAGGAAAGGTACGGCGCGCAGAGAGGCGTCCGTCCCGCCTCCTCCAGGACGACGCCCACCTCTTGCAGACCGAATCCCGCGCCGCCGAAGCGTTCAGACACCGCCAGCTCGAGCAGCCCAAGATCCCCCAACTTCCGGTACAGCCGCTGATCTAAGCCATCCTGAGTCATCATGTGGTTGCGGACGTCAACCTCGGTGCAACGCGCGGTGAGCAGCGCGCGAACCATCTTACGTAACTTCTGGTGCTCGTTAATCGATGTCGTGGACACGGTCGGTATCGGCAGAATCAAGCGGTCATGGCGACACATGCCTTTCCAGCAGATCGTTGAACATTTCTATCGGCTTTCGCCAGCCCAACGTCTCGCGGGGCCTGCCATTCAGCTCCGCGGCTACTCTATCGAGATCCGCCTGGGAATGCAAGGACAAGTCCGTGCCCTTCGGGAAGTACTGCCGAAGAAGGCCGTTGGTGTTCTCGTTCGAGCCCCGCTGCCAGGGTGAATGTGGGTCGCAGAAGTACACCAAAATTCCGGTTCGGATGGTGAAATCGGCGTGGCGGGCCATCTCCTTCCCCTGGTTCCAGGTCACACTGAGCCTTTTCCATCTCGGCTTGACTAATACCAGAAACATGGCCTGTTGATAACGGTATCCGATCCTTGGTCGAGTGTTGTCAACCCGGCCAGCGGAAATAGAGAAGCCC
>NZ_CAKKTK010000065.1:0-26872 GCF_920656135.1 Frankia sp. Cppng1_Ct_nod
CAACGGTAAGCGTCGAGGAGGCGCTGACGAACCTTCGGGAGGCGTTGGAGCTGTACTTCGAGGACGAGCCGCTTCCCGCTCTGGCCGTTGGCGGGCCGATCGTGGCGTCTATCGATGTTCGTCTGTCCGCGTGAGCCCATAGTTACCCCGGGTCTCGGGGGCGACGGTGGTCCGGGCGTTGGAGCGTGCGGGATTCGCGGTTGTCGGTACCCGTGGTTGTCGGTACCCGTGGTTAGCGCTGCAAGTTGCGTAACAAGAAGACGGCGCGCACGGCGATCGTTCCTCTGCACCGTGAGCTGGCTACGGGGACGTTGGCTTCGATCCTTCAGCAGGCTGGTCTTGACGCAGACGAGTTCCGCGCGCTGCTGTGCTGATCCAGAGGCGGGTGGGGCGGGGCTCACGCGCTCGCGGGGTGACCCTCACGGCGGCGGGTGCGAGGCTGGGTGGGTGACTCTGTCGAAGCGTGCCGCCTGGTTCCTGGTCGCGGTCGGTGTGTGGTCGTGGGTGATCTGGCCGGCGTTCCTCAAGAACATCTGGGCCGATGATCGGTCCTGGGATGACGGGCCGACCGGGTTTTTCCTGGTTCACCTGGTGTTGACCGCTGTGTCACTCGTGATCGGGACGGTGGTCGGTTGGCTCGGCGTCCGGGGGGTGCGTGCCGGTCGGCGTGGCCACACCGATGACGTGGCTCCGTCCGACCGCGACCTGATCGACTTCTCGAGCTGAAGCGGAACCGAGCGACGCCAAGGATCAATCGAACATTTCGGTCATCGCCGTTCGAACATCTCCAAGATTTTTGTCGGATGTGCCGGCCATGCTGGGTGGAGCACTTTCCGCTGGTGAGGAGGCCGGTCTTGGCCAAGGCAGCCCGAGTCCTGGCGGCGCTGAAGCGCGACGGATGGGTCGAGGTCCGACGGAACGGTTCTCATCGTGTCCTCGTCAGGGGCGATCAGCGGGGAGTGTGGGCCTACCATGATGGTGTGGATCTCGGCGGTCCCGCCATGGCGCACGTCGCCAGGCACTTCGGGTACACCTTGGATGAGTTGAGGCGGCTGGAGAGGGGCGATCGGGGACGATGAGCGGACTGCGCGCGGAGTTCTTCTTCGATGACGAAGCCGGTAACTGGCACTTTCGCGTCCCGGCGTTGCGCATCATCGGCGGCGGTACATTCACGCGGGCGGAGGCGGAGAGTGAATGCCTCGACGCGGTTTCCTTTGCTCTGCAGGGTGATCCGAGCGAGTTCCACGCCGACGCGGACGTGGTCACACTCGACGTGTCGGTCGCCCCGGCGGCCTGAACCACAACCGTTGCCTACGCCGACAGATCCGAAGCCGGCGCAGGAGCGTGATGGTCGGCCCGGATAGCCGGTCGGTGGCATCGTCGCCCCGGGGGGTGGGTGAGCGCGGTGCGAGGCTGGTGGGGTGACTCTGTCGAAGCGTGCCGCATGGTTCCTGGTCGCGGTCGGTCTGTGGTCGTGGATCATTTGGCCGGCGTTCCTCAAGAACATCTGGGCCGATGATCGGTCCTGGGATGACGGGCCGACCGGGTTCTTCCTGGTCCACCTGGTGCTGACCGCCGCCTCGCTCGCGATCGGCTCGGCGGTCGGTTGGCTCGGCGTCCGGGGGGTGCGTGCCGGTCGGCGTGGCCACACCGATGACGTGGCTCCGTCCGACCGCGATCTGATCGACTCCATCCGCTGATCTCGTCACCTGGTAGCGCTGTGACCGGGAAGGTCCACCGGATCGGCGAGATGTCTTGAGCTGTGACCGATGGGACGGCTGATGGGCGGGCTGCTCCAGGAAGCGGGAGACGAAGCGGCGTTGCCAGGGTGTCTCAACGGCGCGTGGGGCGTACCGCTCCCGGACGTAGGCGACAGCCTCGCGGGCCGGTACCCCGTCCAGCACGGCGAGGCAGGCCAGCGCTGTGCCGGTTCGTCCGTATCCGCCGGCGCAGGCGACCTCGACGCGCTCGGTTTCGGCGCGCACCCATGCTTCGCGCAGCGCGTCGGCGGTTGCCAGGCGGTCGGACGGCAACCAGAAGTCGGGCCAGCGAAGCCACCGGGTTTCCCAGGCGACGGGGGGTGGCTCATGGCCCAGCAGGTGCAGCGCGAAGGTGGGCACGGGACCCGCCGAGAGTGGTTGGCTCAATCCCCGACCGCGAATGAGCCGGCCGGAGGGCAGCCGCAGCACGCCCGCCGTCGTAGGCTCCCACATAGAGATCACGGCGGGAGCGTAGCGGAACGGGTAGGGAGCCGCGGTCGGAGCCGGCTACGGTCGGAGACGGGTGCGGTCATGACGGGTGCGTGGTCAGATCCGAGTCGTCCACACCGTCGCCGGGCGGGACGCTGCCGGGCAGACTGCCGGGCGGGGTGGTGTCGGGTGTCATCGCTTCGGAGACGCCATCCGCGGTAGCCCCATCGCGTGGCTTCGGCGGCATCGGAGGCTTCAGGCTCTTCAGTCCGGTGGTGGGCAACGGCGCTCGGGGAGCGGGAGTCGAAGCGGGCGGGGCCGGTTGCGGTGCCACCGGGGGTATGGCCAGCGGGGACGCGGCCAGCCGGGGTATGGCCAGCCGGGGTATGGCCAGCGGGGACGCGGCCAGCGGGCGGATCATGCCCTGGTCCATTTCGACGGCGAGCGCCGGCAGCCTGCGTCCGGGGCGGTTGGCCTGGGCCGCCTGCCTGGCCGCGGCCGACCCGGGCGGGGCGAAGCCGGGCTGCCACTGTTGCATCTCCGTGCGGAACGGCCCGGCGCTGCCGAGCTGGCACAGGACGCCGACCGTTCCCAGGGTCACCCGGTGGATCAACAGGTAGGACGGTGGCAGGTTGAGCTGGCGGCCGAGCTGGGCGGCGGGGGAGCGGGGGTCGCCCAGGCGCAGGGCCTGCCTGCGCAGCCAGTCGCGGGAGAAGCTGAACTCGTCGGTGGCGACAGGTTCGAGGATCGGCCCGAGATAGTTGAGGAGGGCTTCGGGCTCGACCTTCGCCGTCGGCAGGATGAAGCCCTCCGCCCGCAGACCCGTCATGACGGCGTCCGCGTCGCCCGCCAGCGCCAGCCGGCTGAGCCGGCCGACGGGTTCAGGTAGCCCGTCCGGAAGCCGGTTCACCGCGCCGAAGTCGAGGACGCCGAGCCGGCCGTCCGGCAGCAACCGGAAGTTGCCCGGGTGCGGGTCGGCGTGCAGCAGCCCGACCCGTCCGGGACAGGAGTACAGGAAGCGCACGAGCAGCAACCCGGCGCGGTCGCGCTCAGCGGCCGTACCGCCGCCGATTATCTTCGACAGGGGCTGGCCGTCGATCCACTCGGTGATCAGAACGTGGTCGGTGCCCGCGACGGCCTTGGGCACGCAGATGTCAGGGTCGCCGTCGAACGCTTCGGCGAAGGCGGCCTGCCAGGCCGCTTCCAGCCGGTAGTCGAGCTCCTCGATGATTCTGGCCTTCAACTCGGCGACCAGTGGCTTGATGTCGAGGCCCGGGGCGAGTGCGCTGAACAGCCGTGCCGCGCGCCCGAGCTGGGTGAGATCGGAGAGCAGTGCCGGACCGGCCCCTGGGTACTGGATTTTCACCGCAACGTCGCGTCCGTCCGCCCAGACCGCCCGGTGAACCTGGCCGATGCTCGCGGCGGCGGCCGGTGTGTCGTCGAAGCCGCGGAACCTCGTCCGCCAGTCCGGTCCGAGATCATCGGCGAGGACCCGGTGGACCGATGCCGCCGGCAGCGGGGGCGCGGCCTCCTGCAGCCTCGTCAGAGCTGCCCGGTACGGTCCTGCCACGTCCTCGGGCAGCGCCGCCTCGAAGATCGAAAGAGCCTGACCGAGTTTCATCGCGCCGCCCTTGAGCTCCCCCAGGACGCGGAAGATCTGCGCGGCGGTACGCTGCTGGACCTCCGTCGCGACGATCTCGGCGGGGCGGCCGCCGAGTCGCTTCCCTACACCGATCGTGGCCCGCCCGGCGAAGCCCAACGGAAGACTCGCCAGTTTGGCGGTTCGGACGACCGCCCGCATTGGGATTTCGGACACAGCCCCATCGTGCCTGCTCTGCGGGCGGTAGTCAGGCATGACCTCGGAGTGAGATCGGATAATTACTCTTCGCGGTAAAATCTAGCGAGTTGTGTGTGTGAACGGCGCCGGATATCGCCGTTCCGTGGCTTCGTCGCCGTCCGTCGGCTGTTCGTCGGCCTCGTTGCCGTCCGTCGCCGAGCGGGCCCGGGCGCTGCGACACGGGCATGAAGGGTGAACCGACCATGATCTTCGCCGGACCCGAAGTTCGGAGACGGTCATCTCCAGGGTGCCGTCGATGGTGGGCAGGTCCTGGGATGTCAGCGGACGTGGCTGTCCCCATGCCTGCGTCCACTGGTCGTCGCGGTGGTCGTTGTGGTCGCGGTGGTCGTCCCGACCGGTGCGCTCGACGAGGGCGAGCGCCTGCATGGCGGTGAGCCCCGCGGCGACGGTGGCAAGCGTGACATCGCAGGCGTCGACCCCTGCATCCGGGCGGCGGGACATCTGCAGGGCCAGCAGCGGCCATGTCGGTTCGGCCGCCCGACGGTGCAGATGCTGGCAGTGCAGGCATGACGTCCTGCCGGGCAGCACCAGCGGCCCGATCACCGCGGTCGTCTCCCGGACGCCGGAGAGCAGGTGGGGGATGCCTGCGCGTTCAAGCTCAAGGGACTCGTGCGGATGGACGATGGGTATGCCGGCGGGCGTCACCACCACGAGATCCGGCTGGAACGGTGCGGAGTCCCGGCGCCGGCGCGGCGCCAGAGGCCGGGCCACCCGGGCGATGGCCGCGGCCGTGGCAACCGAGCGGGGGCGGCCGATATCGTCGAGGCGGACCCCGCCGGGCGCGACATCCGCCGGCCGTGTCACACCGGTGTCGTCCACGACGACGTGGCCGATCCCGGCGGCGGCCAGCAGGGTCGCCACCTGCGCGCCGATCCGACCCGCGCCACGAACCTGGACCCGTGCCCGGCGGCGGGCCGCCAGGGCACGGCGGGCATGCTCCGGATCGGTGGAGCCCAGCGACATCGCCGCGAGATCGGGCAGCAGCCGTTCCTGGTCCAGCATCGACAGTGGTGATCGATCGCTGTGAGCGGCGTCATCGAGCAGGCCGGTGTTCTCCAGCAGGAGAACGAGTTCCTGCCGGGCGGAATCGAGCGAGCTCAGCACCTCCTCTCGCGACCGGGTGCCGTCCAGCAGGTCGAGGACGGACGCGTCTCCCGTGGTGAGCCCACCCAGGACGACGGCCCGGACGGGGTCGACGCCGATCTGCAGGGTGGAGCCGTCCCGCCAGAGCCGGCGTAAGCCGGGTTTGAGGATGGGGCGCATCGCGTCCTCCTCCACAGACGGTGACCGGCACGGCAGGTGATCGGTGCACCAGGCGACCGGATCGTGACCAGACGGTCTCATGCCGTTGGCCGCAGCGCTTCCGTGTCCGTCTATCTGTGGATAAACACGATCTGTGGCTGGGTTCAGGGCTGTCGCTGTGGACAGTGCCTGCCGGCGACAGCGCCCGTCGACGAGAGTGTGCGGGGCACGGCCTGCCCCGCACGGCGCACGTCACCGGTGTTCGGCATGCCTGACGGATCCAGCCACATCCAAGGTCCGGGCACCGTGCGGGAACCCCCCCACTATGTGAGTCGGGTCGTGGGACTCAGGCCTTGCCGAGGATCCTGTTGATCGTGATTCCGCAGACCGGGCAGGTACCCCGGGCCATCCGGCGCCCGGAGTCACTCACCCGAACCTCACCCTGGTAATGCCTCTTGTCCTTGCACTTGACGCAGTAGCCCTCGAACGTTTCAGCCACTCGGTTTCCCCTTTCGCCGTCGGTCGCTGGTGGCGTACCGCGGGTTCTCAACGAAGAAGGCCGGCCCGGATGGCAGACCCGTCGCTATCCTCTCGACACTTGTGATCTTGCTGTACGTCGGGGGCGGTGCTGACCGAAGGCGCCGCGATGATGTTTCTTTTCGCGGCGTCGGAGGCCGTGACGGTCTAGGGTCGGGAAGGTCCCGGATCATCGACCCGGCCACGGCCTCGGCGCGGGGGGAAACCGGGCGGTGTCCACTTTCCGACGACCTCTGTGACCTGAGGAGTCGACCGTGTCTGAACCGTTGCTCGTCCACCGTCCGGTCGACGGCGTCGTCCTGCTGACGTTGGCTCTGCCCGAGCGGCGTAACGCCATGACCGCGGCACTGACCGAGGCGTGGTCGAAGACGCTTGATGAGATCATCGCCGATCCCGGTGTGCGGGCCGTCGTCGTTACGGGACAGGGACGTGCCTTCTGCGCGGGTGGCGATCTCGACTGGGTCGACCCGCGGACGAACGGCGAGTTCGGGACGGATCGTCTACGGGCGAAGATGCTCGCCTTCTACCGGACATGGCTGAAGATCAGATCGGTGGAAGTGCCCACGATCGCCGCGGTGAACGGCGCCGCGGTGGGCGCCGGTCTGTGCCTCGCGCTTGCCTGTGACCTGCGGTATGCGTCCGCGGACGCGACCTTTCGGGCGCCTTTCACCCGGCTGGGGATGCATCCGGGGATGGCTGCCACCCGCTTGTTGCCCGATGTGGTGGGGATGGTCCGAGCCCGGGAGCTGATATTCACCAACCGGACGGTGGCCGCGCAGGAGGCCGCGGCCATCGGTCTGGTCAACGCGGTGGTGCCCGCCGCCGACCTGGTCGCGACCGCGGTGGACATCGCGATCCAGATCGCCGCGGCAGCCCCGGTCGCGACCAGGCTGGCCAAGGTCGCGCTGAACGGCGGTGCCGACGACCTTGAACAGGTTTTGCAGTGGGAAGCGCTGGCCCAGGCCACGACCATGGCCAACGGCGAGGCGGCTGAGGGAATCCAGGCGCAGCTCGACCGGCGTCCGCCTTTGTTCGCGTCACGTTCTCCGGCGGTTACGGGGTAGGAGAAGCCCCCGGTACGCGGTGAACTCTCCAGCTTCCCCTTCTGGAGGGTCCTCCGGAAACCGGGGGCTTCGTGGCCGTCACGCTATGGCCACATAACGGCTGCGGTCAATCACCGCCACGCGGATCATCGTCGGAACCGGTGTTGTCCTTCGGTTCCGGTCTGGGCGGTTCCTCTCTTGCCGGAGTGTTCCGCAGCCGCTCAAGCTCGGCCATGGGGTCGCCGACGGTGCTGGTCGTCTCACCGGCGGCGAACCGTTGCGGCGTGGCGAGATCGTCGGCGTTCGGGAGCAGGTCAGGATGTGCCCACAGCCCATCGCGTCCGTCGACTCCCCGGGCGTCACCCACGGCCTGCCACAGCGCGGCGGCCTCCCGCAGCCTCCGCGGACGCAGGTTGAGACCCACGAGTGTCGCGAAGGTCTGTTCGGCCGGTCCGCCTTCGGCCCGGCGGCGGCGGAGCATCTCTCGCAGCCTGGACGCCGCGGGCAGGTTCTTCCCGGCGGCGGCGTCGGTGACCGTTTCCACCCAGCCCTCGACCAGCGCGAGCCTCATCTCGAGGCGGGCCAGTGCCGCGGCCTGCTCCGCAGTGGTCGCCTCCTCGAAGACGTCCTCGCCCAGCACCTCCTGCAGGCTTTCCGGATTCATGATCCGGGTTGGATCGATCATCCCCATCGCCCGTGAGACCGCCCCCGGGTCGACGGCGATCCCTCTCGCGTACTCCTCGACCGCGCCGAGCACATGCGCGCGTAGCCACGGGACATGGCCGTAGAGCCGCTGCGACGCGGCTTCGCGCAACGCCAGATAGATCCGGACCTCGTCGGAGCCGATCTCCAGGCCGGATCCGAACGCCTCGACGTTGGCCGGAACGAGAGCGGCCGTACGCGCCGGGCCGAGCGGCAGCCCGACCTCGGTGGCGGAGACCACCTCACTGGCAAGCAGCCCGATGGCCTGTCCGACCTGGGCGCCGAACAGCATCCCGCCGACCTGGTTGACCATCCCCATGATGGGACCGCCCGCGGACACCAGCTGGCTCAGATCGATGCCGGGCGGGATCTGCGCGGCGATTTCGGGTGGTAGCCCGCTGCCGCTGTCACCGATCTGCGCGAGCCCGCTGGAGATCCCGCCGCGCATCGCGTCGGCGACACGCGTGGCCACCGGATCGCACAGTGTCCGCCAGACCGGCAACGTCACCTCGATCCAACGGCCCCGTGTCCACCCCTCGGCGGCGATGGCCCCGGCGGGAAGGGCGGTCACCGGGTCGAGCCATACGTCGGCGAGTCGGACGGCCTGACGGACGTCCTCGACCTCGGTATCGGAGATGGCACGGTCGGAGTCACCGAGGGTACGTACCGCGACCTGGCGTGCGAGCTCCCAGTTGACCGGGCCGTCATGCCAGGACAGCAGCCGTTCGAGCTCGGCGAAGAACGGCGCTCCGCTGCCAAAGGGCATGCCGGGGCCGCCGCCCGAGGACGAACCCCCTGAGGACGAACCCCCTGGGGTGAACCCGAACGGGAAGCCGCCGCTCACGGTCGTCGCCCCTGCCGGGAGGATGTGCGTTGTGGGCCGTGGACCCTCGATCCGGACATGCACCAACGGTAGTGCGTTTTTCCACGGATGCCGAAACGACGTCACGACGCGGCCACCAGGATGCCCGAGCCAGTCGTCGACCGCCGGCATCGGACTCGCGGATGCCCTACGGTCGGACAGGTGGGCCACACTCGCGCCGGACTGCACGAGCACCCGCGTATTCCGGTAGCGGGCGCGGGCCAGGTTGCGCTCGCGGCGATCCGTGAGCGGGAGTTGTCGGTCGAGGAGTGCCTGAACGCCGTCCGTGGACCAGGCGTCGGCGGTATCGACCTCTTCGTGGGCACAGTTCGTGATCACGACCGCGGATGCGGTGTCGCTGAGCTGGAGTACACGGCCCACCCTCGAGCCCACATCGAGATCGCACGGGTGGCGGCGTCCGTGGCCGTCACCCACCCCGTGCTGACCGTGGCCGTCACCCACCGGGTGGGCCTGCTCGGCGTCGGCGACATCGCGGTGGTCGTCGCGGTGGGGGCTGCGCACCGCGACGAGGCCTTCGTGGCCTGTCGTCAACTGATCGACGAGGTCAAGGCCCAGGTGCCGATCTGGAAGCGACAGGTATTTCTGGATGGTTCGTCAGAGTGGGTAGGCGCCTGCTGAGCGTGGCATCTAGGATGGTGACTGCCTCCTCCTTCCCCCGTCTCGCTTCCCCCATTTTGACGCCGAGGCTGCCATGTGGTTCCTGCTCATCCCCCCGGTCGCCGTCATTATCACGCTTGTCTGGTTTGCCCGGCGCTCGCGTCCCGACCGCCGACTCGAAGCTCTGATCACCGTCGAGGGCTACCGGCGCAGCATGGCCGCGCTCGCGAGCCGGCTCGACGTAACGCCCGATCCGTCCGGGCATCACCGGCCTGTGCCGACCCGGACCGGCGTCCACTCCACAGAGGCCCGGTAGCCGCCACAGAGTGCCCGGTAGCCGTCGTCGCCCCGGTGGGCGTGACGCTTAGACTGCGGGCATGACGCGGCGGACCCAGACCCTCCTCGTCGCGTCCGTCCTCTCCCTGCTGCTGGTGGTCGCCGGCCTCTGGCTTCCAGTGCCGTTCGTGATGCTGTCCCCGGGTCCGGTGACGGACACGCTCGGACGTTCCGACGGTAAGCCGCTGATCGAGATCAGTGGGCATGCCACTTACCCGACGTCCGGGAAGCTTGAGTTGACGACGGTCGAGGAGGTTCCCAAGCTGACCGTGCTCGGCGCGGTCCGGGGCTGGATGGACGACGGCCGGGCCGTGGTGCCACGAGAGCTGATACAGCCACCGGGTACCAGCGACGAGCAGGTCCGGCAGGAGAACGTCGCGGCTATGATCGACTCGCAGGATCAGGCGACCGCCGCGGCTCTCGATGAACTCCACATCGCCCCGACCGGCACCTCGGTGGTCATCCATCAGGTCAACGACCTGTCACCTGCCGTTGGCAAGCTCCGCGCGGGGGATGTGATCGTGTCCGTGGACGGTGCGGCCGTCTCCACGCAGGAACAGCTACGGGACGCGATCGCCCGGGTTCACCCGGGGCAGCCGGTGGCCATCTCCTACATTCGTGACAACGGCGGGCCAACGGCGACCTCGATCGCGACCGCGCCCGCGCCCGACGACCCGGGTCGGCCGGTCATCGGCATCACGACGACGGAGAAGCATAGCTATCCGTTCACGGTGAAGATCAGCCTTGCGGATGTGGGTGGGCCCAGCGCCGGGCTCATGTTCGCGCTCGGCATATTCGACCTACTCACCCCGGGGCAGCTCACGAACGGCCAGACCATCGCGGGAACCGGCACCATCGACGGGAACGGGACGGTCGGCCCGATCGGGGGCATCCAGCAGAAGCTTCTCGGCGCCCGCAGATCCGGCGCGGCCGTCTTCCTCGTACCGGCCGCGAACTGCACCGATGCCAGGGAGTCCGCCCCGGCGGGCCTCAAGCTCGTCCGCGTCGAGACGTTGGCAGACGCCATCAGCAGCCTCAACGCGCTTTCCAGCAACCCGGCGGTCGGCGTCCCGAGCTGCTGACGTCTCGAACCGCTGGACGCCCGGGGCCGGCGCGCCGCGCACCGGCCCCGGCCAGATCATCGACGCGCCGGACCACCGACGACAGGCCGCAGCCTGTCCGGTCGTCAGCGGAAGGTCGCCAGCAGACCGTCGACCAGGCTGTCCGCGAGATCCGGGTCGACGACGAGTTCGTCATCTCCCCGGACGCGCAGGCAGGATGCGTGATGCCCGGCGCGGGTCACCCCGACCGCGAGTCGCACGTCCTGGCGTTCGGGATGGTTCTGCGCCCAGAACTCGATATCCCGCTCCTCGAACGGCGCCTCCTGCTCGGCGCTGGGCGGCAACACGACAAGCTCGGTGACCAGCACGCAGCCGAGTACTTCCGGTGGCCAGCCGATGCCGGCCAGTACCTCGTCGAGGCGTCCGACGGGCAGGGGCTCCTGCTCGACCGGGGTGAGCGAACCGGAAGCGGCATCACCGATGTGGGATGCAAGTGTCGGTTCACGGGCGATGAGTTCCGAGGTATCGGCCAGCGCATACACCTGGCTGGGCTGGTCCCAGCCCAGATCGGCCACATGCCGCTCCACCTCAAGCACAACGGCGGTCAACTCACTGATGTCGGGGCTGGTCACGACCCCATCCTCTCCGATGGCGCCAGCTGGGCACTGGCGTAGGTTGCGTTCCAGGGGGACAACCCGGTCGTCTGCCCCGGACGCAAGGAGGAGCGAGTGCCAGCAGCACGCAGACCACTGGTGGCGCGTACCCGCATCCTCATCCCCGCGCTGGTCGCGGTCATTGTTCTGATCGTCCTACTCGGTGTTTTCACCCGGATCTACACCGATCTGCTCTTCTTCCGGTCGGTCGGGTTCGGCAAGGTCTTCAACACCGTCCTGTCGACGCGGATACTGTTGTTCGTCATCTTCGGCGCTGTGATGGCTGTCGCGGTGGGCGCCAACCTGATGCTCGCCTACAAGCTGCGACCGCCGGTCCGCCCCTTGTCGCTTGAGCAGCAGAACCTTGAGCGGTACCGAGTGGCAATCGAACCGTACATGGTCCTCATCCTGCTCGCCGTCTCGGCCTTGTTCGGCATCGTAGCGGGTGTCTCGGCATCCGGCCGGTGGCGGACCTGGCTGCTGTGGCTCAACGGCGTGTCCTTCGGGCAACGCGACGCCCAGTTCAACCGGGACATCAGCTACTACGCATTCACCTACCCCTTCCAGCGGTTCCTGCTCGGCTTCCTACTGACCACCGTGGTGCTCTCGTTGCTGGTCTCGTTGGTGACGCATTACCTGTTCGGGGGTATCCGGCTGCAGACCCAGGGGGAACGGGTGGTGCCGGCCGCGAAGGTGCACATCTCCGTCCTGCTGGGTCTGCTCGCTCTGCTGAAGGCGTGGGCGTACTACCTCGACCGGTTCGGGCTGGTCTTCTCCTCGCGCGGGGTGGTGAACGGCGCGTCCTACACCGACACCCATGCGGTACTTCCGGCGAAGCTCATCCTGCTGTTCATCTCGTTGTTGTGCGCGGCGTTGTTCATCTACAACATCTTTCAGCGTGGGTGGACACTGCCCCTGCTGTCCACCGGGATACTCGTGCTGTCCGCCCTGGTGGTGGGCGGAATCTACCCCGCGATCATCCAGCAGTTCCAGGTCCGGCCCAACGAGGCGTCCCGCGAGGCGCCCTACATCTCCCGGAACATCGCGGCCACCCGTACCGCATACGCAATAGACGGGATCAGACCGCAGGGGTATGACGCGGTCAACACACCCGACACGACGAAGCTCGGCGCGGATGCGGCGACACTGTCCAACACCCGGGTGCTGGATCCGAACCGGCTGTCCCAGACATACGATCAGCTTCAGCAGATCCGCGGCTACTACGGTTTCCCGCAGTCGCTGGACATCGACCGTTACACGGTTGCCGGCGCCGACGGGCAGAGCGCGACCCACGACTATGTCGTCTCCGTCCGTGAACTCGACCAGAACGGTCTCACCGAACAACAACGCAACTGGATCAACCAGCATCTGACATACACCCACGGCAAGGGATTCGTGGCCGCACCGGCGAACACCGTTGACACCTCGGGGCGACCGATCTTCTCCGAGGGCAACCTGCCGCCGACCGGGCCGCTGGGGGTGAAGGAGAGCCGGATCTACTTCGGCGAGATGTCCCCGGACTACTCGATCGTCGGCACCAGGCAGGCTGAGATCGATGGTCCGGGTGCGACCCCGGACAGCCAGGTCACCACGAGCTACGACGGGCAGGGCGGTGTGTCGATCGGTTCGACGTTCCGCCGGGCGCTGTTCGCGCTGCGGTTCCAGGAGAAGAACATCCTGCTGTCCGGCGACATCACCGACCGGTCGCGGATCCTCTACGTGCGCAACCCGCGCGACCGAGTCAGCAAGGTCGCACCCTGGCTGACCCTGGACGGTGACCCGTACCCGGCGGTTGTCGACGGCCGGGTGGTGTGGATCCTCGACGGCTACACCACGTCCGATGGATATCCCTACTCCGAGCGCAAGACCCTCGGCTCGGTCACCGCGGACGCGGTGACCAACCGGGCGTCGAACCGGTCCGCGCAGGCGTCCAACGAGGTCAACTACATTCGCAATTCCGTGAAGGTCACCGTCGACGCGTACGGCGGGAATGTCACGCTCTACGCCTGGGACGAATCCGACCCGGTGCTGAAGACATGGATGAAGGCATTCCCGGGAACGGTGAAGGCGAAGAAGGACATCCCCGCGTCGCTGCTGGCGCACTTCCGTTACCCGGAGGATTTCTTCAAGGTGCAGCGGGATCTCCTCGCCTCCTACCACGTCCTCGATCCGCGTGATTTCTACTCCCAGGAGGACTTCTGGGCGGTCTCGCCGTCCCCGGACAACCAGAATCAGCCTCAACCGCCCTTCTACGTCTACAGCCAGCTCATCGACCATCAGCAGCCGACGTTCAATCTGACGTCCCCGTTGCTGGCGAAGGGATCGTCGAAACTTGCCGCCTACATGGCCGTGTCGAGTGACCCGGCCAACTACGGTGAGTTCCAGGTGCTGCGGCTGCCGAAGGGCGTGACGATCAATGGGCCGGTCCAGGTGCAGAACCTCATCGAATCCAAGGGAGAAATCTCCCAGGAACTGACCCTGTTGCGGGGCCAGGGTTCGCAGACGATCCAGGGGAACCTGCTCACCCTGCCGGTGGCCGGCGGTCTGCTCTATATCGAGCCGTACTACGTCCAGGCGCGGGAGAACGCCGTCTACCCGACGTTGCAACGGGTAGCCGCGGTCTTCGGTGACAGGATCGGTTTCGCGCCGACGCTGAACGGGGCGCTGGAACAGGTCTTCGGCGCGGGCGGCGGATCGTCCGGTGGGGGCACGACCGGGGGCACCGCACCACCGGGCAGCACGAACAACCCGCAGATCCAACAGGCGATCGCGGACGCTGACCGAGCCTTCGCCGCGGGGCAGGATGCGCTGAAGAAGGATCCGCCTGACTTCACCGCCTACGGTGCCGCGCAGAAGGACCTGGCGGCCGCGCTGAACCGACTGGCGGACCTGACGGGAGCGCCGCGCGCCTCGGTAGGCCCCACGCCGTCCGCGTCCGCTCCAGCTTCCTCCCCGGCTGCGGCCGGAGCCTCGCCGACGGTAGCGGCACCGGCCGCGGCAGCGCTCGGCCCTGCTGTCGGGTCGACAGCCCCGGCGGCGTCGACCCCTGCGCCGGGTGGGTAGTTCCGCCAGTGGCCGGGGTCGAAGGGTGGGTGGATCGGACAACTTGATCAAGCTCATTTGACACCACCCACCTGTCGTCTTGTATGGTGAACTCACACCGACGCGGGGTGGAGCAGCTCGGTAGCTCGCTGGGCTCATAACCCAGAGGTCACAGGTTCAAATCCTGTCCCCGCTACAACGCAGTACCAGGGCAAAGGCCCCCGGAGAGATCTTCTCCGGGGGCCTTTCGCTTGTGTTCGTGACCAAACATGTGACCAACGGTCCTGCCGGACGCCGGACGCCCACTCCGGCGCGGCTCACGTCCGCTCAGGATCTGCTGATCCTCGCGGGTGCGACTGTGCCCGGGACGGCCCTCCGCCGCAGGTCGAGAGGCATGGTGTCGGCGGAATCCGGAGCTGCCTCGGGGTCGGTCTTGTTGAGCAGCCGGGCCGGGGCGACGTGGAAGAACGCCCAGAAGAGCAGGGAGAAGACCGCGAATCCGCCGAACAGCCAGACCGCCCGCAGCCACACCTGCGCGCTGCCGGCCCCGAGCAGTCCGGACGGGTCGAGGACCAGAACCGTGAAGAGCACCAGTGCCACCGCGGATGCTGCCGCCCACGCCGGCCGGCTCCATTCCCACAGTTTCCGACCGTCCATGTAGTGGATGGGCAGCAGCACGATCGGGGAGGCCACGACCGCGCCCACCACCACCTGGCAGAGCACGTTCTCCGTGACCGCGAGAGCGAACGACCCCGGGCCGGATCCGCGGTGCGCGAGCGCCGACACCACCGGGGAGCGTGCTACCCAGGCGGTCAGCGCGGCGGCCAGCATCACCAGCGCGCCGATCAGAACCGCACGGCCCTCGGCCCGCCGGGTGAGGGTACGGCCTCCCTTGGCGCGGTACTCGGCGATCAGCCCGTACACGTACCCGGGGTTGAACGCCGCACCCCAGGACAGCAACGCGCAGCCGATCGCGACGATCGCGGCGCCGGGAAGCACCTCCAGCTCGCCGGACGCACCGCCCGAGGCGCGCTGCTCATAGACATCGATGGACTTGTTGTAGAGCACCACGCCGAGTGGGATCGCCACCAGGAAACCGAGGACGAGCGCGACGGTGGCGGCGTTCGCTCCGACTCCCGGCTCGACCAGGACGGCGAGGGCGGCGGAGAGGAGGAAGAAGGCGGGCACGAGCAGCGGTCGTGGCAGCCGTCCGGCAGAGGCCGGGAACGGGGCAGCCCAACCGAACCAGCGGCGCAGGGTTCGGCGGTTGTGGTGGACGGTCTTGTGGAACAGCTCGGCGGCGAAGCCGACCAGCGGCAGCAGCAGCAGGGCCAGCCCGGCGGCGGCACCCACCCGTCCAGGACGGTGGAACAGCTGCCCGGGGGTGGGTAGGGCGCGGGCGTACCCGGAGCGCAGCTTCGAGCCGCCGCTGTCCTGACCACCGTTGTCCTGACCACTGCGGCCTCCAGCGGTCCCATCGTCCCTACCGGTACCGCCCGCGGCACCGGTCCGACCGGTCGCGCCCGCCGCCGTGGAGGCGGTGTCCGACGCGGAGGCGGCGGGTGCCGCGGACGCCGAGGGGATGCCGCTCGGTGTCGCGCCAGGCAGCGTGGTTCCCGGAGTGGGTGACACCGTGGTTCCCGGCGTCGGCTGATTCGTGGTGGGTGTGGTGGTCGATCCGGGCGTCGTGCTCTGTGTGGCGGTGGCTGCCTGAACGGTGAAGGCCGACCGGGCGAGTACCGAGGTCCCGCCGTTGCAGCTGCTCGTGACCGTGTGGTCGCCCTGCCCCGCGCTCTGGGGAACGGTGAGCGAGGCGCTGATGGAACCGTCGTCGGCCACCTGTGCCTTGCCGATCGCGGACTTGTCCCAGGAGAGGACCACCGATGCGGAGGCGCAGGCGTTGTAGCCGGTCCCGCTCGCGGTGAGGGCGGAACCGGCCGGACCCGCAGCGGGCTTGAGAGCCAGCGTGGGTGACGGCGTGGGCTGGACCACGGTGAACGTCGCCGAGGCAGAGATCGTGGAGCATGCGGCGGTGACCGTATGCGAACCCGCGGCGGCGCCGGCGGGTGTCTGGAAGGTGAGGCTGAAACCTCCGGAGCTGACCGACGCGCTCCCGAGGGACTGATCCTTGTCCCAGGTCAGATTCACCGAGGTCGTTCTCACGTTGGTGCAGGCGAACCCGGTCCCGCTGGCCGTCGTGGAAACCCCTGTCTGCCCGGAGGTGGGGCTCAGCGTCACCGTCGGTGTCGCGGCAGCCGTGGCGGCCCGGGCTGACGGCACCGGTGCCGACAGGATCATCGCTAGCGCGCCGAGAGCCGCGAGCAGCATCCCTGACCGTGCTGGCCGCCACCGTACGGCGACCGCCTCCGGTATGTACCCCGCGTCGTTCCCCGCGTCCACTTCACCCTCCGACCCCACGAACCCGTGCCGCTCATGTCCGACAGGCCCGCTGTCCGCCTTTTCATCCGACAGAGGCTGATCGGAGCCTGAAACCCGAAGGATGCCATGACGCGGTTGTTGTGTATCCGTGAGGCGATGAGGAGCGGCATGTCCCGTTCCACCACGGGGTGTCCGGGTGGAACGGGAGGCTGGTCCGTCGTCGGAAGGCGCTGGTTGCCGACTACTTGGCCTGGAGGACGAACTCGTTGCTCTGGCGGGTGCTGACCACCTGGAAGTTGTCGCTGATCAGGGCCACCCGCGCGAAGAGAACATGGCCCGCGACGGCGTTGTCGACGGTGACGGTGAACACTTCCTCCAGGTAGTAGTTCGGGCCAACCACCGTCCACGCGGCCGGCTTGCCGAAGACGGTCTCAGGCGCCGGGCTGATGGCCAGGGTGGCGAGATCGCCGGTGATCTCGTCGTAGATCACGATGCTGAGCTTGTAGGTGCTGGTGGCCAGTGACGAGCCGGCGACCCCCTCGACGACGATTTCGAAGGTGGGTGCGCCCACTCCGATCGGGTTGGAGTTCGGGGTGTTGTCCTCCACGTTCTGGCTGGGTGCCGACCGGGAGGTGAATACTGCGGTGAGCTGCGCGTCGTTGCCGTTCATAACGGTTGGCGGATCCTTTCGGGGACGAGGATGAGGTGGCTTCGGAGTGCCGCGACCTCGGGAAAACAGCCGGTCTCCCTGACCGGCTCTGGCGGAAGCGTTTGTGTGCCGCTCCGCTGATTGAGACGCTATATGAGTGTTTTCCGGTCCGACCTCAGTAATTTCACCGTAATGTTGGCCACCGGGTTTTCCGAAAATGCGGTCGCGGATACCGGGGAGAGCCGCGAGTACCGGCGGGTTAATGCCCGTGGTTACTCTGGGTGCCCACCCTGGGGTTGCGGTGGGATGGCCGGTCCGTGCGGCCGAAACCCGCGTACACCGGAATGCGTGGGAAAAGTCCTGGCCAGCGAGAAAGCTGCCAGGACGGGTGCGGGTGGCCACTGGGTCGGCCGGTGTCCCGCGACGATGGAAGGTGGCGGGAACAGCCACCCGAATGGGCTTTCCCATCGGGGACCACGCGCTGGTCGGGTCTGCCGGCCCCGCAACCGGGAAACTGTCGGCCGGCCGACAGGTCCGTTTTCGGGCGCGCTTTTGATCAATACGATCGGTGCTGGTGACGACACCGTTGATATACGGCGTGCAGCGGGGGCGGTATGGACGAGCTGGTCGGGTTCCGGTCGGAGATTGCGCAGCTGACCGGTCGGCTGGCATGCGCGCGGGAAGGTCTGCTTCAGCTGGTGGTGGTGGATGGCGAACCAGGGATCGGTAAGAGCAGCCTCCTGCGCCGTTTCCTGGCGGGTCTGGACGGCGAGCGTGTTGCTTTCGCGAGCGGCGACGAGGCCGAGCAGCCACTGACCTTCGGTGTTGTCGGTCAGCTGCTCGCGGGCCTGGACGATTCGTTACCGGAGCCGCTCGACGCGGACATCTCCGATGGTTCGGCCGGCCCGTTGGAGGTTGGCGCCGGTCTTGTCGGAATGGTCAGTCGGCTCACTGCCGGCGGAAAGGTTCTGGTGATCGCTGTCGACGATATCGGCTGGGCCGATGCGGACTCCCAGCAGGCGCTGGCGTTCGCGTTGCGTCGGCTGCGCCGGGATCCGGTGCTGTGCGTGCTGACCGTTCCCTCGAACGGCACGGTCCCCACGGACCGCACGGTGCGGTTGTCCGATGCACTGCGACGGATCATGTCCGAAAGTGCCGAGCGGATCCGGCTGACCGGTCTCGCTGTCGAGGACCTGCGGGAACTCGCGAGCGTCATGGGCTGGGGGCCACTGTCGTTTCCTGCTGCCGAACGCCTGCACCAGATGACCGGGGGTAACCCTCTGTACGCCCGTGCCCTGTTGGAGGAGCTTCCGGCCGACGCCCTGCACAGCGAGGTCAGCCTGCTGCGGGCACCGCGGACGTTCGGGCTGGTGGTCCTCGCCCGGCTGGCCGGCTGCTCGGCGGACACCCGCCGGCTCCTGGTCGCCGCCGCGGTCCTGGGTCGTTCGTCCCGGCTGGCGGACATGCTCCTGCTGGCCGACCTGCCCGAACCGCTGATGGCTCTCGACCAGGCTGTCGCGGCCGGGTTGCTTACCGAACAGCACACCCCGGTGGAGCACCGGATCGCGTTCGCCCATCCGATGGTGCGGGCCGCGATCTACCATGATCTCGGGCTGACCCGGCGGTGCGCGTTACATGCTCGGGCTGGTGACATCCTGGACGACCCGCAGGCCCGGCTGCGGCACCGGATCGCGGCGTGCCCGTTGACCGACGACGACCTTGCCACCGATGTGGAGCAGGCGGCCAGGCAGGAGGCGGCAGCGGGCTGTTGGCTGGTGAGCGCCGACCTGCTGCTCGCGGCGGCGCGGTTGACCGACGACAGGACCCGGCGGGAACGCTGGTTCGCCGATGCGGTGGACGCCACCCTGCACGCAGGGGAGACCGCACTGGCCGAGCGTTACCTGGCTGAAGCACCGCCGCTGGCGGACCAGGCTCGCCACCACTACCTCCATGGCCGGCTCGGGGTGGTCACGGCCGATTACGCCAGCGGTGAGGACCATCTGCGGCGGGCCTGGGCCGAGTTGGAACGGTCCGGGGACCCTTCGCTGACCCGGCCGGTGGCTGAGGCGCTCGCGACGGCGACGTTGGAATACGGCCGGTACGACACAGCAGCCCGCTGGGTCGAGCGGGCCCGGCAGGCGGAGCCGCCCACGGCCTGCCGGCCGTCCAGCCTCGACTCGCTGGCGGCGACGGCCTTCCTGTGCGCCGGTTGGCAGGAGCAGGCCCGAGCGCTCCTGCGGATGATCGAGGTGGACGCGGTGGAGCCGGGCGTGCCCGCGCCGTCCCTCAGCGGTGAGGTCGGGCGTGCGACCTTTCTCATCAGCGCCGACGATCTGCCCGCCGCCCGGGCCGGGTTGCGTTCGGCGGTCGCTCTGTCCCGCCGGTCCGGGCGGGCCATGCCGGAGGGGTTGAGCGCGCTCCTGTCGTTGGCGCATACCGAGTACCTGCTCGGCGCGTGGGACGACGCCGTCTCCCACGCGCAGATCGCCGCGTCCCTGTCGCAGGATGCCGGCCAGGACTGGATCCTGGTGTGGGCGCTGACGAGCGTCGTCCCACCGCTGGCAGGGCGTGGCTCGCCGGCGGCAGTCGACTATCTGCGCCAGGCGCAGGAGGCCTTCCGGACGCACGCGGGGGGCAGGGCCGCAGCGCTACACATGGCCAGCGCGCGCATCGCGCACGCCAACGCCGACCACATGTCGGTGGCGGCGTCCCTCCGGTGGTTCGCGGCCCGTCAGTCCTGTGATCCGCTTGAGCCGGCGCTACTGCCGTGGCGCCCGCTCTATGCCGAGGCGCTGGCGCGTACCGGACGCTCCGACGATGCCGAGGCTGTCATCGCCCCGGCCGAGCAGGCCGCGTCCGACCGGGGTAATCGCACGGCTCTGCTGGCCGCGACACGGGCCCGGGCTGCGGTCGAGACCGCCCGCGGTCGCCCCGTGGCAGCCGACGCGGCATACCGGGGTGCCGCCGAACTCGCCGCCGATCTGCCGTTGCCCTTTGAACGGGGCCTGCTTGAACTCGACCATGGGTCGTTCCTGCGGCGCGCCGGTCGGCGGTCGGCGGCTGTCACCGTGCTGGAGGCCGCGCGGGACCGTTTCGCTGTTCTCGGCGCCGCCCCCTACCTGGCCCGGTGCGAGCGGGAACTGGCCACGTGCGGGCACGTTGTGCCCCGGATGCGTCCCGCCGGAACCACCGAGTCCCTCACCCCGCAGGAGGTCACTGTCGCCCGGTTCGCCGGCAACGGACTGTCCAACCGGGAGATCGCCACGGAGATGGTCCTGAGCGTCCGCACCATCGAATACCACCTCACCAACGTCTACGCGAAGCTCGGCCTGCGTTCCCGGGCCCAACTCGCGGCGACGCTGCACACCGGATGATTATCGGTTCGGTCGATCGGCGGGGGTGCGCCACGGGCTTGTGGGGCGTAGCAGGTCGGCGGACCGCAGCAGGACCTCGGCGAGCATGCGGGCCTCCTCCGGGGTGAGGTAGGCGGCGGCGAGAGCGTCGAGCATCGGTGTGTCCAGCCGGAGCAGGATCACCGGTGCCTGTCCCGGGGCCGCGGGTGGCTCCGGTCGGACCGTGATCTCCGCCTGGCCGATCCGGGTGGTCAGGATTCCGTCCCGTGGGTCGTGATGAACCAGGGCCATGGTCATCCACTCCTCCCGAACCGCGTTGGTTCCGGCCATTGCATATGTTGGACTCTCGTTGGCTGTTCTTGGTTGCCTTCACGGCGCGTCGGGTATCCGACGGGGCTGTTCCCGCCCGTTTACCGGACCCGCCGGCCCGACTCCGGGTAGCTCACCGCGCCTGTGACGCAACGTCGAGGGCAGCCGCGAGGGCGGCCGAGAGCAGGTCCACGTCGGCGAGGTCGATGACGAGCGGCGGGCAGAACGCCAGTGTCGACGTGCCGATCGGACGGACGATGACGCCATGGGAGAGCATCCGGTTGCGGATGTCGGTGGCGTCCAGGCCGCTCGGAAGATCGACCGCCCACATCGCGCCGTACCCGCGGACGTCGGCCAGGCCGTGCGTTGCCGCGACCGAACGCAGCCCGGCGGCGAGGCGGGCACCCACCTCGGAGGCCCGGCCGACAAGGCCCTCGTCCTCCAGCACCGCGATGTTGGCGAGCGCCGCCGCGCACGCCGCCGGATGCCCCGAATACGTACCGCCATGGCGCAGCACCACGTCCGGTCGGCCCAGTGGTTCGTGCACGGCGGGGCCGAGCAGCACCCCACCGAGCGGTTGGTAGCCGCTGGTGACCGCCTTCGCGAAGGTGAGCAGATCGGGTCGGACACCGAAGTGGCCCGCGCCGAACCAGCTGCCCAGCCGGCCGAACCCGGTGATCACTTCGTCGAGGATCAGGAACGCGCCGTGCCGGTCGCACAGGTCACGCAGTCCGGCGAGGTAACCGGGATGCGGCGGATGGACGCCGCCGGCCCCGATCACGGGTTCGGCGATGACCGCGGCGACCCGACCGGGCTCGCGTTCCATGACGGCGGCCACCGCGTCCAGATCGTCCTTGCCGACCTGGACGATGTCGGCGACGCCCGGGCCGAAGCCCGCACGGTTGGCGGGTAGCCCGGTCAGGCTCATCCCGCCGTAGGTGACGCCGTGGTAGCTCGGCGATCGACTGATGATGATCGTCCGCTCCGGTTCGCCGACGACCGTGTGCGCCAGCCGGGCAAGTTTCATGGCGGTGTCCACCGCCTCGGATCCCCCGGTGGTCAGGAACACCCGCGCGTGCGGCATGGGGGCCAGCGCGGCGAGTCGTTCGGCGAGCGCGTCCGCCGGGATGTTGGTGAAGCGCTCGAACAGGTGGAAGGCGTCCAGCTTCCGTAGCTGCGCCGCCACCGCTTCTATGATCTTCTCGCGGCCGTGCCCGGCAGCGCAGTACCACAGGCTTGCGAGGCCGTCCACATAACGCCGGCCGGAGTCGTCCACGACGTGCGCACCCTGGCCGGAGACGATCCGGATGAAGGAGCCCGCGGGTGTCGCCGGGCGCGCGAACGGATGCAGCAGTGGTCCGGGTGTATCCGCGGGGATTCCCGCTTTCGCGGCCGGTGCCGGCTTTCCTGAGGCCGGCTCTCCTGGTGCTGACATGGACGGCAGTACCGCACGCTCCGGACCGTGCCGCAACCGCTGTGCCGGTGTGCTGAAAGGGTTGCCGGCGTCCTCCCGGCTCAGCGCGTGCCCCAGGTATAGGTCTGTTTCACCAGGCGCAGGTAGACGAACGTCTCGGTCTCCCGTACCTGGGGCAGGGCGCGGATGCGGTCGTTGATCAGTGACAGCAGATGTTCGTCATCCTCGGCGACGATTTCCAGGAGCAGGTCGAACGAACCCGCGGTGAGGACCACGTAGTCGACCTCGGGCAGCGCCGCGATGGCGTCCGCTACTTCCCGGACGTCACCCGAAACCCTGATACCGATCATGGCTTCGCGTCGGAACCCCACCCGGAGCGGGTCCGTGACCGCGACGATCTGCATGATTCCCGCGTCGAGCAGTCGCTGGACCCGCTGGCGTACCGCGGCCTCGGACAGGCCCACCGCGGTGGCCATGGCCGCGTAGGAACGTCGGCCGTCCTGCTGGAGCTGCTCGATGATCGCTTTGTTGATGTCGTCGAGGAGGGGTTCCGACGCCGCCCGGGGGCTACTTACCTTGCGTGGCTGGGACACCGTCCTCCAGACGTTGTGATCTATTGGATGCGCTCGAAGGTAATGATAAGGGAGCGACCGGAACTCTTGGTATAGACCCGACATTTACCGTACAGGGCACTTTCTGCGGATTCCTTTGCCTGAAGCGTTGTCGGGCTACGCTTTCAATATCTGAATGCCAGAAGGGATGCCGTGATCATGGCTGAGGCAGCATCTGAGGCGACAGTAGCCATCTCATCCGCCCACCTCGCCCGGCGGGTGGACGTCCTTACCGAACAGGAGGAGCGCCGACTGGCCGAGCGCACACCGGGTTCGCGGGCGCTGCACTCCAGGGCCGTCCGGTCGATGCCCGGTGGCGTGCCGTCGTCCTACCAGGCCCGCGACCCGTGGCCGATCTACCTCACGCACGGGCGCGGTTCGCGCGTGTGGGACGTCGACGGAACCGAGTACGCCGACTTCCACAACGGCTTCGGATCGATGGTGCAGGGGCACGCGCACCCGTCGATCGTCCGGGCGGTGCGGGAGCGGATCGGCCTGGGCAGCCACTTCGCCATGCCGACCGAGGACTCGGTGGTCGTCAGCGAAGAGCTGGCGCATCGTTTCGGCCTTCCGCAGTGGCGCTACGTCAACTCCGGGTCGGAGGCGACCATGGACGCGATCAGGATCGCCCGAGCGGTGACCGGACGTGACACGATCATAAAAATCTTCGGTTCATACCACGGTCACCACGACTACGTGATGGTCTCCATCGGGACCCCGTACGGTGACATCGGTCCGGCCGACGACATGGCGTCGCTGGCCTACGGTGAGGGCATTCCCCAGGCCGTCGTCGACCTGACCGTGCCCGTGCCGTTCAACAACGCGCCGGCCATGGAGCACCGGATCGAGGCGCTTGCCGCCGCCGGACGTCCACCGGCATGTGTGATCATGGAAGCCGCGATGATGAACCTCGGTGTGATCCTGCCCGAGTCCGGTTATCTTGAGGCGGTCCGTGACATCACCCGGCGTCACGGCATTGTGCTGATCTTCGATGAGGTCAAGACCGGTCTGTGCGTGGCGCCCGGGGGAGCGACCGGGCGGTTCGGTGTCCTGCCGGACATGGTCACCCTGGCCAAGGCGCTCGGCGGCGGGCTGCCGTCCGGTGCCGTCGGCGGTACCGCCGAGATCATGGAGGTCGTCCGGTCGGACCGGGTCAAGCAGGTCGGGACGTTCAACGGCAACCCGCTGACCATGGCTGCTGCCCGGGCCAGCCTCTTCGAGGTACTCACCCCGGATGCGTACGCCCATCTCGACCGGCTGGGCGACCGGCTGATCGCCGGTTGCGACGAGATTCTCGGCCGCTACGGACTGCCTGGTTACACGGTGGGTATCAGCTCCAAAGGATGCGTGCACTTCGCCGACGCACCGATCCGTGACTACACCTCCTTCATGGCGCACCAGAACGGCGTGTTGCCGGAGCTGGCGTGGCTGTACAACGCCAATCGGGGTGTTCTGATGGCGCCCGGCCGCGAAGAGGAGTGGACGCTGTCGGTACAGCACACAGACGCCGATGTGGACCGCTACCTGGACTCCCTTGAAGCCCTGGCCGGCGACCTTGCCCGGTAGGGACTGCTCCCTGGAGTCCGTCCGGTGGAGTCCGTCCGGTGGACGGCCATCCACCGGGCGCCGGGACTCTTCTGTTGCGTGGCCGATGGCGAAAGATTGGGGAGGATTGGCATCCGAGGTGTAGTTCGGCATGGTTTCCGCGACAAACTCTTACGACGAACACGCTATCCGTGGTCTAGTCTGCTTGTCAGTGGCCTTCTCGTTCGGATCGATGTCGACCGGCTTCCTGACCTGGCCACCGGAGTAGCCCCAGGACCGTTCCACCCGTGTCGGCTACCGGAGTGTGCGTATGGACAGGATCCTCGCGAACTTCATCGACGGCATCGCTGTCCCGGCATCGGACGGACGCACGATGCCGCTGGTGAACCCGTCCACCGGGGAGGTTTTTGCCGAGGCTCCCGTGTCCGGTCCGGTCGACGTGGACGCGGCGGTCCGGGCAGCATCGGGCGCGTTCGAGTCCTGGCGCGACACCACGCCGAGCGAGCGGGCCAGAGCCCTGCTGAAGCTGGCCGACGCCGTCGAGGAACACGCGGGCGACCTTGTCCGGGCGGAGTGCGAGAACACCGGGAAACCCGTCCGGCTCACCCTGGACGAGGAGATTCCGCCGGCCACGGACCAGATCCGCTTCTTCGCCGGTGCGGCCCGGGTGCTGGAAGGCCGTGCGGCCGGCGAGTACCTGGCCGGGCACACCAGTTATGTACGCCGCGAGCCGGTCGGGGTCTGCGCGCAGGTCACGCCGTGGAACTACCCGCTGATGATGGCGGTGTGGAAGTTCGCGCCGGCGATCGCCGCGGGCAACACGGTGGTTGTCAAACCGTCGGACACCACGCCGGTCAGCACACTGCTGCTCGCCGAGATCGCCGCCGAGTTCCTGCCGGCCGGCGTTTTCAACGTGGTGTGCGGTGATCGGGACACCGGGCGCGCGCTCGTGGCCCACCCGCGGCCCGCGATGGTGTCGGTGACCGGCAGTGTCCGTGCCGGAACGGAGATCGCCCAGGCCGCGGCTGACACCCTCAAGCGTGTCCACCTGGAACTCGGAGGCAAGGCTCCGGTCATCGTTTTCGACGATGTCGACGTCGAGTCGGTGGCGGCCGCGATCGCGGGCGCGGCCTACTTCAACGCGGGCCAGGACTGCACTGCCGCCACCCGGGTGCTGGCTGCGTCCGGCATATACGACGACCTGGCTGTGGCCCTGGCAGAACAGGCACGGGCGACACGGACCGGTTCCCCGGACGAACCGGATGCCGCCTACGGCCCGCTGAACAACATCGGCCAGCTCGGCCGCGTCCACGCGGTGGTGGATCGGGCGCCGGAGCATGCCGAGGTCCTCGCCGGTGGGGCACCGGTGGCCCGGTCCGGCTTCTTCTACCCGGCGACGGTCGTCGCGGGCCTGCGCCAGGACGACGAGATGGTCCAGCAGGAGATCTTCGGTCCGGTGGTGACCATTCAGCGGTTCAGTTCCGAGGACGAGGCGGTGGCGTGGGCGAACGGGGTCGAGTACGGGCTCGCGTCCAGTGTGTGGACGCGTGACCACGGCCGTGCGATGCGCGTTGCGCGCAGGTTGGATTTCGGCTGCGTCTGGATCAACACCCACATCCCGCTGGTGGCGGAGATGCCCCACGGAGGCTTCAAGAAGAGCGGCTACGGGAAGGATCTTTCGGTCTACGGTCTTGAGGACTACACCCGGATCAAGCACGTGATGAGCAACATCGAGTTCTGAGGTGGGTGCGAAGGTTTCAGCGCGTGTCCGGTGGCTGTGCGCGACCTGATCAGGAACCGATCAGGAACCGATCGGGTCGAAGCGGGGTCGAGCCGCGGTCGGCCGACCGGACCGGGTTGGACAGGTGGTCGGAGGGCTGCTATGGGTAGGACTCGTACCGGTGGCACGGCACGTGACCTGGCGCGTGTGCCCACGGACAGCGAGAATGAGCTGGCCGACGTTGCGGATCGGAGTCGGACCCGGCCGTCGGGTTCGTCGCGTTATGCCACCCGCTATGTCACCGTGCACGGATACCGGCGGGCCTACGTCCGAGCCGGGCGCGGCCCCGCGATGCTGCTCATCCACGGGATCGGGGACAGCTCCGAGACCTGGCGTGACCTCATCCCACTGCTTGCCCGTGGGTGGACGGTGATCGCGCCCGATCTCCTCGGTCACGGAAGGTCGGACAAGCCGCGCGGTGACTATTCCATCGGCGGATATGCATGTGGCATGCGTGACCTGCTGACGGTGCTCGGTATCGACCGGGTGACGGTCGTCGGTCATTCCCTGGGCGGCGGTGTGGCAATGCAGTTCGCCTATCAGTTCCCGGAGCGGTGCGAGCGCGTGGTGCTGGTGGCGACCGGCGGGGTCTGCCCCGATCTGCATCCGTTGTTGCGGGTCGCCGCGGCTCCGGGCTCGGGGTTCGTGCTCCCGTTGCTCGCCACGGCCCCCATGCGGCAGATCGGCTG
>NZ_CAKKTK010000066.1:0-26642 GCF_920656135.1 Frankia sp. Cppng1_Ct_nod
GCGGCAATCATGACGGTCACCGATCTCACGCCGGCTTCCCACCCCTACCCGACGCAGGTTCCCCCACCGGACCCCGACCAGGTGACCCAGGCGATCCGCAACCGGCAGACCGCGCAGGACCGGTGGGATCAGGCACGCCACCGGGTGCAGACCGCGCAGGACGACCTCGACGCGGCCCGCCGGCTCGCGCTCGCCGCACACCAGCTCCGCGAGGATGCGGCACGGACCTGCGCGGGCGCGATCCGCACCGCCTCCCACGCCGGCATCCCGAACGAACCCTGGTGGTCCTGGGACCGCCTGAAAGAACACGTGGGAACCGTCTGGCACACCGCCGTCACGGTCGCGACAATCACCGTCACCGTGCTGGGCGTGGTCGCGCTCGTCATCGGCGGGCCGATCGCCTGGGTGGTGCTGGCCGCCGCCCTCATCGTTCTCGCCGACACCCTCGCCCGCTACAGCCACGGCCAGGCAGACCTGTGGGACGTCGGGTTCGCGTTACTCGACTGCATCCCCGCCACCAAAGGACTCACCACCGTCGGCGGCCTCACCCGCGGCCTGCACGGCGCCGGCCAAACCCTGCACGATACGGGGCAGGCCCTCCGCGCCGGCCGCACCCTCACCGGCACATCCACGGCGGTGCCACCCTCACCCGTAACGCGATCACCGCCACCCGCACCCACCTCACCGCGATCACCGCCGACCTTCGTGGCGCCCGCGCCTACACGACCACCCTGGTCAAAAACCTGCTCCCCCACGGCAACATGGTCACCCCCGACGGCCAGCTGCTCATGACCGGCGGCGATTCCCTCACCAATGCCCACCACACCGCCAAGGACGCCTTCACCGAGACTCAGCACGCGGGAGCACGGTCCCCTACGGTCACACCACAACAGATCACTTCAGCCATTGGTCCATGGAGAATTGCAGATAACAATCCTCTGGAAATCGAGCCGTCGGACGCGCATGTCCGCCGGCTGATACCCGACTCCCACGGCGGCGCTCAGGAAGGCGTAGAATACCGATGGGCTGAGGGAGAGGGGAGAAAGGTACGTCTTCGAATCCACAGCCCGGACGGCACCACACCGCCTGACAGTAACGCCGCGAGTAGTCATGTATACCGCATCCAGATCGGAAAGAGATACCAGGACGTCGAAGGAAATCTATTCCATTCCAATGTCCACAATCCACTGAGCCCGTACTACGATCCGAGCGCAGCCAACACGACCCATATTCCGTGGCCTGACCAGTTCCCACGCCCGTACTGATCGAGACGAGGATCGGCACCCACCCATGGCTGTCGGCGAGAGAAATACCGTGAGTCTCATCCGGGACCTTACAAGTTCCGACAACAATACCCGCATGGACAGCTGCGGTGTAGCGGAAGACCAGATGCGATTCTTTTCCCTCCGAGAAGTCCAGACAATAGCGCGTGTTCTCGTCCACCTTGCCCTCGCCGAGGACGACCCGGAGTGTCGCGAGTGTCAGCTGCACACCCTGGCGGAATTTTCGGATCTCGGAGTCCTCGACAAGGATGATTTCAAGGGTCTCGAGGGTCTCGAGGTCACAAAACTTGACGCAAGTTCACAGGAGTACATCCAATCCCTTACAGAACTGGGATTGGTGGAAATTTGATTTTACACTTCGAGCGTTATTCATAACGTCACCATCCCAGTCGATAGAACTCGAGTCGGACGATGATTCGGATGATGTTAGGGAGTTCGGACAGGCGGCCGCGGTAGCCGGTGGCGAGGATTTTCCAGTTCTTCAGGTGGGCGATGCATCGTTCGACGGCTGACCGTCGGGCGGAAATGGTCTTGTTGACAGTTTTCTCGTAGTCGGTGAGGTCGTCGTACTTGGTTCTTTTCATCGGGGTGGTGGCGGTTGTTCTTTGGTAGTAAACATCGGTAGTTTGTTGTGATCGATGGATCATGTGCGAACGATTATCGAAATCAGCCCCGGTGTAGATCGTGCAGCGGGCCATCGTGATCGGTATACGCCGCCGGGACCCCGCGCCGGCTCCGCCACGCCCGACGCAGCCGCACAACGCCCCGGACCGCCGGCCCCACGACACGATCTGCGCCAAAGCTGAGTAACGATGCCGTCCACCCCGCGTGCCCGGGGGAATTCCTCGATCGCTCACGCTGGGATTGATTTATGGCGGAAGGTACAGGCAGAGCCCTTGGCCGGCAGTCAGCATGGTGAGCAGGGTGTGGAGTTCCGGTAGTGATACGAAGTCGGCGAAGGCTCGCATGATGCATTGAATCGCGTGTAAGGGTACCAGCCAGCTACGTACCCCGCGAAGCGCAGGAGGCCATGACAACACGGGCCGTTGCTGTAGGGCTGCTGCGGGTGGCGCCGGTGGTTCGGGTGGCGCGGGTGGGGTGTCCTGCTCGGTGGGTGAGCCGGTGTCTTGTTCGTGATGCCAACAGAAGGAGAACGCGCAGTCGACCAGCACCCAGTGGCGGCGGATCGCCCGGCTGGAGCGGACCTGAAAGTCGGCCCAGCCCAGTTCGTGCTTGACCTGCTTGTAGCCCCGTTCGCACCAGGGGCGCAGGCCGTAGTAGGAGACCACCTCGGCCAGAGTGGCCACCGGCCGGGCCGGGCCGGCTTCGCCACCGGCCGGGCTGGGCGGGTCGGGGAGGGCCAGATCGGCGGCCAGGTACCGGGTGCTGTGGGCGAGCAGGGTGACCGGGTCGGTGATGGCCACCACCAGCCGCAGCGGCCCGGATATCTGGTAGGGGCCGGCCTGGCAGTCGGTGGCCCACCAGGTTTCGCTGGGCCCGTCCCGGTAGGTGCGCACCACCCGGGCACACTGCCCCGACTGCTCCGGGCCGCCCCACTGCTGCTCGCGGGCGGCCTTCGCGGGGGTCCGCGGCCCGCCCCCGAGGTGGGTCAGCTCCTGGTTGGGTTTGAGCGCCAGCACGAACGGCACCCCGGTGGCCCGCAGCTCGGCGACGAAGCCGGGGCTTTCGGAGGGGCCGTGGGCTGCTCGAAGAGCATTTTCGAAAGATTATTGCAGATCCGAATTCTGTTGCAAGGAGATTCACCAATCAGTACGGAGATTTTGAGGTAAGTGACTCGTTATTTGCCGGACCATCGGGAAAATTTTCTCACTTCGAGACGACCTGGCAGGTCCTTCCGGATGGATCGCGAAGTTTTTCAACGTTAATCCCCAGATGGGCGGGATAAAGATGACCGAAGCGCTGTCCCTGCCGGACGACGAAGAACTCGCCAATGGATTTGATGTCTTTCCTGATGTCCAGACAGGCGAAGACTCATGGGAACGCTACCTGACCTATTCCTTGACCAATGACTGGAAGGTCCTGTTTTCCTACAATCTCATAGGAGGCTCAGTTCGATGTGTAATCACCTACCGCGACTCCATCGTGCTGGAAAGCTTTCGCGAAGGAGCCGTCAGGATCGGTACTGAGCGTGGAAAACGCAGGTCAATAACGGTCGACTTCCGGACACAGGACACACTCGGCCGCTGGACCATCGGAGTAGGAATCCCCCCTCCTTCCAAGAAGAGACCTTGCTTGGCTGACTTCCGTACTCTTGGCGGCTCCGGAGCTTCCATCTATGCCATGTCGACTTCGCCTCGCGTGGTCGCACGGACAACCTTGACTGGGATGTTCATCCCCTGGAAGGAGTTCGGGCGATGACGATCGGGTCTGCTGAAGAATTTTATCGGCTGCGCAGCAGCGACAACCCTGCGGAGTATCGCCGAGCAGCGCGTGAAGAGGCAACGGTTGAAACGTGGATGGAGGTGATTCGCAGATATCCAGATCTCCGAAAATGGGTAGCTCAGAACAAAACCGTGCCGGTGGAAATTCTCACGGTTCTGGCGAGAGACGAGGACTGGCGCGTGCGCACCATGGTAGCAATGAAGAGGAAGTTGACACCAGAACTTTTCGAGACACTCTCATGTGACCCCAATGAAGGGATTCGTCACTCGATTGTGGTCAACAAAAAAACGCCACTGAGGGTTCTGGAAAAAATGCGAAATGATCAATGGGATACGATCAGGGAAGAAGTTCACGGGCGACTTGACATGTGAACCAAAACTAACACCCGCCCACCCGGTGGGCGGAGTTGTGACAGTAAGGGAAGATGCGGGCACGGAACAGTGCGCAACCGCGCTCCCCGCTATGCGCCAGGGCTGGCAGTGGGTAACCCCGCCGCGGTGGCTGCCGCGAGCAGGCGCTTGTCGTAGGTGAAGAACGCTTCAAGCGTGCCGTCGCGCTGATCGGTCAGCAGGGCGGCGGTGGCGAGGTGTAGGGCGTCCAGGGACCGCAGATGCGGATCATCGTAGGCGGCGGCCACAGCCCGGACAGTGACGTCGATCTCGAGGGTGTACAGCCGGGCAAGGACGACAGGCACCCTGCTCAGAGCCTGCGGCGCCGAACGTCGCAACGCGCGAGGGACCTCGACCTCGACCTCGACCTCGACCAGAGCGGATGACACCAGCGGCAAAGGACGGCGGGTGTTCAACCAGTCCACGAGGTCGGCGGTCAGGGGCTCCGCACGGACGAGCTTAACCACCGCGGCGGAGTCAAGATAGATCACCAGCGTTCGTCCTCGCGTGCCGCGGCCAGCTCCTGCGCAGTGTCGAGAGCCGGATCACCCAACACGGGCGGCATCGGCAGCGGTTCATCCGGTCGAACGGTGGGCGCGGTTGCCCGGCCCTGCGCAACGAGCCGCTCCAGCACTGGCAGCCCGCCCCCGACCGGCACGGACCCGCCCTCGGCGAGCAACTCCTCGAGGAAGAAGCCCACCTTCGCCTCGATCGGTCGGCCCGGGTAATAGCGTTCGAGCAGGTCGAGGCCCTCGTTGACGCTGGAAAATCCACACAGATCATACAGTCTGAGGATGTCTTCCTCGTCGCGACTGACCCGGCTCGCGAGGAGCTTCGTCGCAAGGAGGTACTCAGGCGACGGAGCCGACACAGTGAGGCAGTCATTGTCGTAGACGACGGTGGAGTGCCCTGGGTCGTCACCCGGCAGGAAGCCTTTGACACCGTCATTCAACCAGTCCGGCTCGAGGTCCTCGTGGCGGGTGGCAACCCGTGCCGCCGCAGCACGAACTTCGGTGGACGGATGCCAGATCCCGTCGACGTCCCGGGTAGCCGGTCGAGCGTTGTAAGCGACAATCATAGCGGCGCCACCGACAATGAAAATGTCGCCGCGGATACCCGCCTGACACAGCTCGCCGTTAAGCTCCGCGAACAGACCAAGAATGCGCTCTCGAGTCAGCATGTGGCCACCTAAATGTTGGTAAGTGAGTCGCGGTGCAGGTACACGCCGCGGCTCTGGAACGAGACTGGGCTGCCGGCGTACTCCCACGCCCGCATCGAGGGCATCCGCGTCACCCACCATCCACGACGCAGGTAACGGCTGTCGTGCCGAGTCCATCCGGGAACGGGCATGTCCGTCTGTACCGCCAGCCACTCGGCGAGACCGGCCAGAAATGCGTCCCATCGTGGGTCGCCGGTCGCGGGAGGCGCTGCTGTGATCATTCGACGACGGGTCTCCGGGTCGGTGACCCGGAACCGGTGGGCCAGCTCCGCAGCCTTGCGGACCGGCCCCGTCCGGTCCTCGGCGGCGTTGTCACTCACAATCGAACGCGCCAGACCCACAACGCTGGCCGAATAGTCCGGACGGACATCGATGCGTAGACGCATCCCGGCGGCTTCAACGATGCGTCGCAACATGTCCACGGTAGGTTGTAGTTCGCCTTGCTCGATCCGGTGGACGGTGCTGGCTGCCACTCCTGCCGCGTCCGCGAGAGCTCGGACAGACAGCCCCGAATCCGCTCGGACACCACGCACCAGATCAGCCACCACCATAGGTGTAAGCGTATACGCCTACACGTCAACCGACACGGCCAGCACGGACGGGGGCCGGTCGCGGGTTCAAGGCGCGGCTCACGGGTCGGTGAGGAGGGCTTCGAGCTCCGGCTCGGACAGCAACGCAGGACGGGCCACCTCACCCGAACGGACGTACAGGAACGCCGCATCGACCGCGTCGAGGCCAACCCCACGCAGCCGCGCCCACGCCAACCGGTAGACCGCCAGTTGCACCGCGTCCGCGTGATGTCGGCCGGTCTTCCAGTCCACCACTTCCCACCGGCCACCGCCGAGGTCATACACGGCGTCGATCCGACCCCGGACCGCCCGGCCGGCGATCAACAACTCGAACGGCGCTTCCACCGCGAACGGACGCCGCCGACCATACGAACTCGCGAGAAACGCCTCCCGCAACACCGCGATCTCGGAATCGTCGACCCCTTCGTCCGCCGCCCCCGGCAGATCCTCTGGGTCAAGCAACGGAGCCTGCTCGAAAACACCCTCCACCCAGGCATGGAACGCCGTACCCCGGCGCGCCTGCGGCACCGGACGCCGGGGCATCGGGCGGGCGAGGTCGCGAGCCAGCCCCGCCGGGTCGGAGCGCAGTCTCACCACCTGGGAGGCGGTGAGCGCTCGGGGCAGCTCCACCTCGCGGGACGGTCGACGGGCACGGCGAGCCTCCGCCAGCAGCAGCTCGACGTCCCGGTCCAGCTCGGCCAGCAGCTGCCGTTCCTCCGGGGCCATCTCCTCAAGCCGGTCGGTGGACAGCGGCCGACCCGACGTGAGCACGGTCAGATGCTCGGCGACCCGCCCGGCGACGGCGCGGCGGCGGGCGTACGACGCCGGCTCGTACGGCAGGGGCCAGTCCAGGTCATCCATGCCGGCGAGCTGCGGGTTGGTCTCGTCCTCGGATGGGCGCGGCGCCCACACCGCGACCTGACCGTGCCCGGCGCGGACATGATCGTACAGCTCGTCGAGGAACGCGGACGGCCCGCGCAACCGGCGCTGTGACGGCCCCCACCAGTGCCCGCTACCGAGCAGCGTCGACTTGGCCCGGGTGAACGCGACATAGCCGAGACGACGTTCCTCCCGTTCCAGGTAGTCGTCGCAGTCGGCGGCGAAGTCTGCGAGGTCCGGCTTGCCGTAACCGCGCAGCACCGGCAGGTCGTCGCCGTCCCCGCGCAGCGATGTGGGCAGCACCGACGGGGAGGTGGTCCACTTCGACCGCACGGTGGTGATCGGAAAGACCTTGCGGCTGAGGTTCGGCACGGCCACGACCTCCCACTCCAGCCCCTTGGACTTGTGCACGGTCATGAGCTGGACGGCGTCCGCGCCGGACGGGGTGGTCGCGTCCAGGCCGCGCTCATGGTCCTGCGCGGCCCGCAGGAACGCCAGGAACGCGGTGATCGAGCCGTCGTTGTCCAGGCCGACGAAGCCCGCCGCGACGTCGATGAACGCGGCAAGGGTGTCGCGACGGCGGGCCGTGACCGCCTCGGGGCTCGCGGCGAGTTCCACGTCCAACCCGGTGATCTCGACAATCCGGTGGATGACATCCAGGAGTGGCTCGTCGATGTGCGCGCGCAGGTGACGCAGCTCCCCGCCGAGCATCCGCAGCCGCGCCCGGCCCTGCGGCGACACCTCGGAGCCCGGGTCGTCGAGCACGTCGGCGAGGGCGACGACGTCGCACGGGTCGACCCCGGCCACGGCCTCGTCGAGCGCGTCCGTCGGACCCTGGCCGACCGGACCCTGGCCGACCCCTGGGCCGTCAGGTCCTGCCCGGTCGAGAACGGCGCTGCGGTCCACCCCGACCCGGATGGCCTCACGGGCCGCGCGTCCGAGCGCCGCGAGGTCGCGGCGGCCCAGGCGCATCCGCGGACCGGTCAGCAGCCGCATCAGCGCCGCGTTGGCCGTCGGGTCGTCCAGCACCTCCAGGGTCGCGATGACGTCGGCGACCTCCGGCAGGCTGAGCAGGCCACCGAGCCCCACGACCTCGACCGGCAGCCCCTCGGCGAGCAGCGCCGCATACAGCGCGGGGACGTCGGACCGTGCCCGCACCAGCACCGCGCACTCCCCCGGGCCCGCCCGCCCGGTATCGATGATCTCCCGCAGGGTCGCCGCGACCCAGCGGACCTCCCCCGCCCAGGTCGGGTGCAGCGCCACCACCGTCTCACCGTGCTCGGCAACATCCGGCCGGGGACGCAGCTGCGCGACGCGGTGGCGGGCTCGCAACGCCGTCGCGACCGTGTTGGCCAGATGCAGGAGCCTTCCGCCGCTGCGCTGGTTGACCGTCAGCTCGTACATCCCGGCCGGTTCGCCGTCGACGCGGCGGAAATGCACCGGGAACCCGTCGAGGTTCGCCACGGACGCGCCGCGCCAGCCGTAGATCGCCTGGCAGGGATCACCGACCGCGGTCACGGGATGGCCGCCGCCGAACAGGCCGGCGAGCATCCTTCGCTGTGCCACGGACGTGTCCTGGTATTCGTCCAGGAGCACCACCCTGGATCGGGATCGCTCCAACGCCCCGACGTCGGGCACCTCGTCCGCCAGCCGGACGGCGAGGGTGACCAGGTCACCGAAATCGATGACGTCCAGCTCACTTTTGGCCGTGCGGTACTCGGCGACCATGGCGGCGAGTTCCCGGCGCGACCGGGCGACCAGCGCCATCCGGGCGAGCGTCTCAAGATGGCCCTTGTTGCGCGCAGCGTCCCGTCCGGCGATGATCGCCGCCTCGATGTCGGCGAGCCATCCGCGGTCGAAACCGGCGAGCACACCCGCGTCGACAAGATGCTCACTGCACTCCGCCTCCAGGGAGACGAGATCACCGATGAGCATCGACAGGGGGCGGGTCAGCGCTTCGACCTGCCCGCGGTACCGCCGCAGGACCCGACCGGCAAGCTGGAAACGGGTGGCGTCGGCGAGCAGCCGGAAACCCGGTTCGAGGCCGAGTCGCAACGCATGCTCGGTGACCAGCCGTTTCGCGAACGAATGGTAGGTGGATACGACCGGCTCGCCGTCGGCATCCTCCCCGCCCGCCTGGGGCCGGCGACGGTCGTCGCCCGGGTGGCCATCAGGGAGACGCCCCTGCTCAGGGACACCACCGGCGCCGCCGTTACCAACCTGACCGTTACCAGCGTTATCCATACCGTCACCGTTACCGACATTGCCGTCGTCCTGGTTCGCGGCGCCCGACTTTTCCAGCCCCCGGCGGATCCGGTCGGTCAGCTCGCCGGCGGCCTTGGTGGTGAAGGTGAGCCCGAGCACGCCGTCGGGCGCAACCTGACCGGTTGCGACCAGCCAGACGACCCGCGCGGCCATCACCGACGTCTTGCCCGAACCAGCACCGGCGACGATCACCCCGGGCTCCAACGGAGCGGTTGCCGCGATGATCTGCTCAGGGGTGAACGGCACACCGAGAAGATCCCTTAGGTCGTTCGGCTCAAGATCACGGCCCGGATGGCGAACGCCCGGTCGCGGGCCTTCCGGGCCGGACACCTCACGATCGGACACCTCACGATCGGACACCTCACGATCGGACGGTCGGGACGGCGTGACGTCCACGGTCATGTGATCACCTGTCGTCCTTCGTCCTGGGCCGGGCAGCAGCGGCGAAACGCGCACGTCGGGCAGGAGCTACCGGGACGGGGCGGGAACTGCTCCGCGGCGATGTGCTCGACCGCGTCCGTCAGCAGGCCGTCCACCCAGGTGGGACCGTCCGCGGGCAGTGCTTCCTGCCGTTGGACCTTCGGTTCCCGGGGTGAGCGCGGCTCGCCCGGTGGGCCTGGTATCGGAGCCGGCCCGGCGTCGATGCGCAGGTGCACCAGTTCAGCCCCGCCGGGCTCGCCGCCGGCCCGTTCGCCTCGTTCGTTTCCGGCCGCTCGGGCCGCGGATGCCACCGCCCCGCCGCGGACGGCAACCTGATAGGTGCCGAGCTGCGGATGCCGCTCCACGTCCGAACTGGACGGTGCCGTGCGGCCGGTCTTGAAGTCGACGACGTGTACCCGGCCGTCATCGTCGAGTTCGACACGGTCGATGAAGCCACGTAGCTTCACGATCCGCCCGCCCACGGCAATCTCGCAGGAGAACGGGACCTCGCTCGCCACCAGCCGCCGCCCGCGGGTGGCCGTGTGCCACACCAGGAACCGGTCCAGCGCCTGGCGCGCCGCCGCACGCTGCTGCTCGGACCTCCACGGCGCCTCATAGGCGAGATGACGCCACACCCTGTCCAGCCGGGCGTCGAGCGCGTCGGGGTCGGGAGCGGTCCGCCCGGTCGCGACCTCGTCCGCGAGGGCGTGCACGACCTTGCCGAAACCCATGTCGGAGCTGGTCGCGCTCTGAGCATGCGCCTCGTGTTCGAGGAACCAGCGCATCGGGCAGGTCGACAAACCCGACAGCGACGACCCCGACAGCCGGATGGGTGCGTCCGGCGCAACCACCGGCACCTCACTCGAGGTCACCTCGACCAGCCCCCACCAGCGGCCCGGACGCGCGGACGGGACAAGTGGGCGGCCCATGTCGTCACCCGCGGACGCGAGACGCGCGAGCCGGACCGATGCGGCCTCGCGCATGGCCGGCGTCGACGCCGGGTCGACAGCGGCCCGGCGCAGCGCCGCAACCGCCGACGACAGGGTGAGCGGACGGGCCAGCCGGGAACGTTCCCTGGTCACCGAGACGCCGAGCGGCCCGGCGTCGCACAGTTCGCGGAAGAACCGGCTCGGGCTCACGCCCTGGTCCTCGGTGGAGTCGACCGCGGTGACGACGAGCCTGCGCCGTGCCCGGGTCAACGCGACATAGAACAGCCGGCGTTCGTCTGCGAGGAGTTCGGTGCGGGTCACCGGCTCCCGAACGCCGCCGAACTCGGGGCGGTCCAACCGTTCGGACTCCAGCAGCGAGTGACGGGTGCGCAGATCCGGCCATTCCCCGTCCTGGACGCCGCAGACGACCACGACGTCCCATTCCAGTCCTTTGCTGCGGTGCGCGGTCAGTAACCGGACCACGTCCGCGCGCGCCGGACGTTCGGCAAGGGTGTCACCGGTGATCTGCTGCTGTTCCAGTTCGTCCAGTACCGGGCCGATGCCGGTGCCGGGCCCGTGCCGGACGCTCGCCCGGCCGATGGCGGCGAACAGCGCGACCACGGCGTCGAGGTCACGGTCGGCGGCCCGGCCCGCCGCCCCGCCCGCGGCGGACACCCGCTCCAGCCTGGCGGGCCAGTCGCTGCCGGACCACAGCACCCACGCGACGTCCTCGGGTGTGCCGCCGGCGGCCTGCGCCACGCGGGCGGACCGCAGCAGCTCACCGAGTCGGCGGGCAGGTCTCGCGATGCGGTCCTCCACCATCAGCAGCGTGCGGTCGGGGTCGGCGACCGCCTGCCGGATGAGTTCCGCCGACGACGCCGGCACCGCCGCCCCGACCGGCGTCTCGACCACTGCCCCGACCGGCGTCTCGGACCCGTCGGCCGCGGCCGTCCCCGCACCGGCCATCCCCACGGCGGTCACAACCCGGTCGATCGCGCGCAACGCGCGGCCCAGCGTCCGCAGCGCGGTCGGGTCGGCTCCGCCCAGCGGGCCGGTCAGCAGCATCCGAGCCGTCTCGGCGGTCAGCTCACGGGCCGGATCGTCGACGCAGCGCAGCGCCAGCAGCAGCGGCGCAACCGCGCCGTCCTGTGCCAGTGGCAACTCGTCACCGGCCACCTCGACCGGCACGCCCGCGGCGGTGAGCATTCGCCGCAGCAACGGTACCGACCGGGCCGCGCTGCGCACCAGCACGGCCATCCGGTCCCACGGGGTGCCGTTCTCCAGATGCTCGCGGCGCAGCAGGTCCGCGACGGCTTCGGCCTGGGCGCCGATGGAGGTGTAGGTGCGCGCCTCGACCCGCTCCGGGACGGGCGGACCGGCCGCGACCAGGTCCCGGTGGGCACGCAGATGCTCGGCGGGCAGGCCGGTCGCGGGGATGCGGGCGGCGACGTCCCGGCTGACCGCGAGCGCGACCGGTGCGAGCCGGCGGCAGCGCCGCAGGGCCACCACCTCGGCCCGGCGCCCGTCGAAGTGGGGGAACCGGGTCGGGAACTCCAACAGCCCGCGCACCGCCGCCCCGCGGAATCCGTAGATCGACTGGTCCGGGTCGCCGACGACGACAAGGTCCGCTCCGCCGCCGGCGACGGCCCGCAGCAGCCGTTCCTGCGCAGGGTCGGTGTCCTGGTACTCGTCGACGAACACAGCCTGGTAGCGGCGACGCAGCTCGGCTCCGACGTCGTCGCCTTCCGCGACGACGGCCGCACGCTGTACCAGCTCCGGGTAGTCGATCACTCCTTCGTTGTCGAGTGCGTCGAGGTAGTCGGCGTAGAAGGTCGCCATCGCGGCCCAGTCGGCCCGACCGACGGTCCGGGCCAGCTCCGCGAGGGTCTCCGGGTCGAGACCGACCTCCCGGGCACGCGCGAGCATGGCCTGCGCCTCCTCGGCGAACCCACGGGTGGTGAGGCAGCCCGCAAGCGCCGACGGCCATCGTGGACGGCCCACCTCCACCGTCCCGGCGAGCAGGTCACGCAGCTTCGCGTCCTGCTCGGGCCCGGACAGCAACCGCGGCGGGGCGCCGAGGGCGTCGGTCGATCGCCGCAGCCGCAGCACGGCGTAGCACCAGGCGTGGAACGTCCAGGCCAGCGGAGCACCGACAGCCGCGTGCAACCGTCGGGTGATGCGTTCGCGCAGTTCCTGAGCGGCGCGGCGGCTGAACGTCAGCACGAGGATGGCGTCCGGGTCGAGCCCGTTCTCCACCCGCCGGGCGACCGCTTCGACGATCGTCGTCGTCTTGCCCGTCCCCGGACCGGCGAGGACGAGCAACGGACCACCGCGATGGTCGACGACGCGGGCCTGGTCGGCGTCGAGAACAGGCGGGCGTACCGGTGGCGGCGGGGTCCGCACAAGCCGGTAGACGGGCGTGCCGGCCGTGGACGGGACCCCCGGCGCGACCACCCCGGGAACCCGGGCGGCGTCGGGTTGGACTGTCACGGCGCACAGCACACCACGCGCCGCCGACAGAACCGGACGAAGCCCCGCCGGCAACCCGGACCGTGGTGCGGGCAAGCCGGGCGGACCGGGCGGACCGGGCGGACCGGGCGGACCGGAGGTGTCAGGCGGGTGCGCGACCGTTCCAGCGGGCCGCGGTCAGGTCCACCCGTTCCCCGCCAGGACGCAGCGCGATGCCCTCGGCTGCCAGCCGCCGCAGTGCCTCGACCGGCGCGGTCGGGTTCGGCTCACCGGTGGAGCGGATCACCCGGTGCCAGGGCAGGTCGTCGTCATGTCCATGCCGGGACAGCACCGCGCCGACCGTCCGTCCCGTTCCCGCACCCACGTACTCGGCGACGTCCCCGTAGGTCATCACCTTGCCCCGCGGAATACGCGCGACCGCCTCCAGGACGGTCATCGCGTACGGGCTCGGCCTGCCGCCGACGCTGATCCGGGTGCCCAGCCCCGCGGACACGCTGAGCGGCGGCAGATGCCGCCGCTCACCCTCGACCACCTTCCCGAACCTCGCCTTTCCTCACGCCCGACGAGCAGGCCGGGAACCTCGATAAAAGGGAGCCTCAATAAACAGGCAGGGACTTGTCGACCTGGGTCGCCCAGGCGGTCACACCGCCCTGGACGTGCACCGCCGAGGAGAAACCCGCGCCCTTCAGCGTCGCCAGCGCCTCCGCCGAACGCACCCCGCTCTTGCAGTACAGGACGACACGGCGGTCCTGCGGCAGCTCGGACAGGTGCGCCGGCAGTTCACCCTTGGGGATGAGGCGAGCCCCCGGAATGCGGACGATCTCCCATTCGGCCGGCTCCCGGACGTCCACCAGTTCGATCGGCTCGCCCCGGTCGAGCCAGCTCTTGAGTTCGGTGGCGAGGATCGTCGAACCGGCCGCGGCCTGCTGGGCCTCGTCCGAGACGACCCCGCAGAACGCCTCGTAGTCGATCAGCTCGGTGATGCTCGGGTTCTTGCCGCACAGCTGGCACTCCGGGTCCTTGCGGACCTTGATCGAACGGTAGCTCATCTCAAGGGCGTCGTAGACCATGAGCCGGCCGACCAGCGGCTCACCGATCCCGGTCAGCAGCTTGATCGCCTCAGTGGTCTGGATCGACCCGATCGACGCGCACAGCACACCGAGGACGCCGCCCTCGGCGCAGGACGGCACCATGCCGGGCGGGGGCGGCTCCGGGTACAGGCAGCGGTAGCACGGGCCGTGCTCGGCCCAGAAGACGCTCGCCTGCCCGTCGAACCGGTAGATCGACCCCCACACGTATGGCTTGCCGAGCAGCACGCAGGCGTCGTTCACCAGGTAGCGGGTGGCGAAGTTGTCCGTCCCGTCCACGATCAGGTCGTACCGGCTGAAGATCTCGGTGACGTTGGAGGTGTCGAGCCTGGTCTCGTGCAGGATGACGTTGACGTACGGGTTGATCTCGTGGACGGCGTCGCGGGCCGACTCGGCCTTGGACCGTCCGACGTCCGACTGCCCGTGGATGATCTGACGTTGCAGGTTGGACTCGTCCACGGTGTCGAACTCGGCGATGCCGAGCGTCCCCACGCCGGCCGCGGCCAGGTACATCAGCGTCGGCGAGCCGAGCCCGCCCGCGCCGACGGCGAGCACCTTCGCGTTCTTCAGCCGCTTCTGGCCGTCCATGGCAACATCGGGGATGATCAGATGCCGGGAGTACCGGCGCACCTCGTCGATGGTCAGGTCGGCGGCGGGCTCGACCAGGGGCGGCAGGGACACGATCTCTCCTCGCGGTTACAACTGCTGCTGCGGCTACTGCGTGACGTCCGACTACCTCGTCGTTTCCATCGTCGTCGTTCCCATCGTCGCAGGAGACGCGGGTCGTCGGGCACGATCCGACGCGGACTCCCATCTGGTGCGGAGTCCCGCGATGCCGACTCCCGCGATGCCGGGCGCTACCCGGTCCAAGCACGCGGGTGGGTGGAGGTGTTCCCCAACCACCGGCGCGGGTAGGGCTACGGCGTCAGGCCCGCATACTGTAACGACAGGGAGTGACCGCGATGTCCTTCACGGACAAGGTTCGCAACAAGGTCGAACAGCTCAGCGGCAGGATGAAGGAGAAGACCGGCCACGCCACGGACAACAAGGACCTGGAGGCCGAAGGCCGCAGCGACCGGACGAAGGCCAACCTGAAGGACGCCGGCGAGAAGACCAAGGACGCCTTCAAGGAGTGACCCGCGCCCGTCGGTGCGGCTCCGACAGGTCAAGAACCTCACGGGCCAGATAGCCGGTCGTGTTGCGCTCGACCTGTCGCGGGGTCAGCACACCGGCGGCGGTCAACTCCTCGGCGGCGGCCCGGGCTGCCGGGAAGGACACGCCCAGCAGACGCTCGATCGTTCGGGCCGTCACGAGGAGAACCTCGGACATACGGTCACGAGGGCGAGCAGCTGTAGTGCGCGAACACCTTTTCGATCAGACCATCCGCGTCCACGAACAGGACCTCGGCGACCAGCCTGCCGCCGACGCTGCGCATGTAGATCGTGATGCTGTCCAGGCCGCGCAGCACATCGACGATCTCGAACTGCAACTCGGCGTTGGCGGCCAGGGCTGCCCCGAAGTAGCCGCGCAGCCCGTCCCGACCTCGCACCACGCAGGTGCCGACGACCTGCTCGGCAAACGGGGAGGTCAGCTCGACGTTCTCGGTATATAGCTCGATGATCTCGTCGAGATCGTGCTTGTTCCACACCGCGATGTGGTGCTCGGCGAACGCGATGGCCTCCTCGACGGTCCACGGCATATCCCAGGTCCTCCAATCTCGCCGGCTCGTCACAGCAGCCGCACGACGGTTGAGCTGAACAGGTAGTTTCCGTCCCATTAGGAAACTGCCGATGTCATGGGCATACTCTGCCCGACGAACAAAGTCATCTTCCCACTCACTTAGCAAACCCCATAGAAAGCTAAGCTCATCAAAGGGCTCGACAGAACGCAACCCGTTAACTAGTACCCGCGCTGCATCGACCGGTTGGATACGCGACTGACGTACCGCCTCGCCAAGCGCCTCCCTTACACGGCGCCAGGCATTTTGGAAAGGTCGCGGACCGAAGACCGCTACAACATATTCATCAATTGCGATCTCCTTCTCAGCTTGAAAGTCAGCCTGAATTAGCTGGAGCTGTAGATTATCTTCTGTCTGCGATTCAGGATCCGCCGCAAGGGCTACCAATTCGACGTCCTCAATCAGTAGCAGGCCCAGAGAGAAAGAGGCAGCAAGCACTGGAACGGGTTGACCGACGAAGACATCCGAGAAATTCATACTATCACCGCCAGAATTCGGTCTTGAGCTCGTCCCGGCGACCATTATGTAGATGTTCACACCAGTCACCGGGATCTTCAGCCAGATATTCGCTGCCGCGCTGCCGGCGCTGATGGCCTACCAGAATCGGAAACCCAGAAGCGGCACATTCTGAGGGTTGATGTCATCGTCCATCGGGATGCCCTCTACTACGAAGCCGAACAGGGACCGGAGTGCTTCCTCACCCATCTCCAACGCGTCGAAAGGGAGTGTGTCCGGATCATCGCTTTCGTCATCCCAGTCGTCCGAATCATCCTCGGACGACCGTTCGCCCGCCCAGAACGGCCCCTCGAAGCCCAGCGGTTCACCGAAGCTTTCGAGGATTCCGTCGTCATCGTTGACGCTGAGCGCTCGGACAAGCCGGGTATCAGCCCAGACACCAAAGCCCAGCCAGCCCGCAACGCTCGACATCGCATGCGCATGGCATTGCCGTCCAGTGCCGGCGGCTGCCACAACAGGACCCAATTTCGACGGAAGGTCGACCGACAGGCGGGCGCAGGTGACGATGTCGACGTCCCCGAAACTGCCCGCATAAGCGAGACCGGACGCCGGATTCACATGATCTTCCAGAGTACCACGACCGATCACGTCAAGCCGCTCTCCCGGAAACAGCCTCGAGAGTAACCGTCGGGTCGCCTCCTCATCGGGCTCCCGGCCTACCGGCACCCGCCCGACCTCGTCCGAACAGAACATCACCAGCGACGTTCTCGCGCCCATACGACCTCATTTCAGTGTCTGTCGAGATCGCTAGCATCCCATACCGGAGACTGGTGCTCATGAAGCCCCTCGAAGGCTCGACTCAACCGCGGTACACAAAGCACATCCATGCCTTCTACAATCACCCCAGCCACACCCTGTGAAAAACGGGAAACAGGACCAGAAACGGTGGTGTCCCCACCGGACAACCAGGCAGGGGCACCACCGCCACATCAGGCCAGGCATTTACCGGCGAACCGAGTACACCGTGGCTACAGCTCGATCTCACTCACGTTCGGACTCACTCACGTTCAGAATCCGATCAGTAACAGTTGCCGACGGCGCTGAAGATCAGAACGTCCGTGCAACCCGGGACGGTTCAGCCGAACTCGGGACGTAGCCATACTGCGACAAGCTCATCCCCATGTAGGCCAGCGATAGTATTCTCCGCAAACTCAATTCCTCGATCGGAATCACCAATGCTGCACTCGAACCAGCCCGTGCGCTTATCAAACTTCATGCTCGTCGATAGCCGATCGCCAAGCTGTACCACTTGGCCTCTCTGTATGACCCTATCCAATTCAACAAATACTTGGCCCGATTTAACATTAGGAGGCAGGGTCACCCTCGATCGTCTCCATGCCTCACGAGGAGCATATACCCATACATAAAGAAGCGGCCTCGCGGGAGCCTGGACAGCCCCGGGAACTCAGGCGGTACGGCGCCGGCCCGCCGTATTGGTGGCCTTCGCCGTACCGGTGGCCTTCGCCGTACCGGTGGCCTTCGCCGTACCGGTGGCCTTCGCTTCGGAGTCGACCTTCTTCGCCCGGGTGGCCCGGCTGCCGACGGCCTTCTTCCCGGTAGTAGCCGCGCCCCCGCCCACACCGTCCGGGCCGGCGGTGCCTGTGCCTGTGCCTGTGCCTGTGCCCGCGTGCGCGTGCGTGTCGGCGTGGGTGTCCGGACCGGCATCCGAACCGTCGCGGCTCCTGCGGGCCGCCTCCACGCTGGCGGCGAGCGTCGCCGTGAGGTCGCCCACGACGCCCGCGGGTCGGCCCTCGCCCGGCGGCGCAACCACCTCGCTCCCCGACACCTTCGCCTCGACGACGGCCCGAAGCGCCTGGCGGTATCCATCGGTGTAGGGGGTCGGGTCGAAGTCGGCGGACAGCGTGTCGATCAACAACTGCGCCATGGTCAGTTCCTGCGGACGGAGCTCCACCTCGTCGTACCGGAACGGGAAGTCGGGGGCGCGCACCTCGTCCGGCCAGATCATCGTGGACAGGACGAACACTCCGGCGCGTACTCGCAGGGTCGCCAGCTGTTCCCGCTGGCGCAGGGCGACCTTGACGAGCGCGACCCGCCCGGACCGCTCGAGGGCGTCCCGCAGGAGCACGTACGGCTTGGTCCCGGCCCGGTCGGGTTCGACGTAGTAGCTCCTGGCGAAGAAGATCGGGTCGACCTGCTCCAGCGGGACGAACTCCAGCACGTCGATGGTGCGGGAGGTCGACAGCGGCAGGTTCGCGAGGTCGTCGTCGGTGAGCACGACCGTCTCCCCGGACGGCAGCTCGTACCCCTTGGCGATCTCGGAGTAGGGCACCTCCGCGCCGTCCGCCGCCGCCACCCGCTTGTAACGGATGCGCGACCCGTCCCCGCGCCGCACCTGGTGGAAGGAGACGTCGCGTTCCTCGGTGGCCGAGTAGAGCCTGACCGGGATCGAGACAAGACCGAAGGAGATCGCGCCCTTCCAGATCGACCGCATGCCCGCCCCTCACCATGAGTTGGAGCGTGTCCGGCAAACACACTCAACTACCAATGGTCCCCCAACCGAAGGGGGTAAGGAAGCCACATGACCGCAAAAGACGGACGGATGAACGGCGGCACGGGTGGCCGGGTCGCGGCACGGGCGCCCACCCGTGCCGCCGTCACACCTGCCGGCGCTCATGCGGGTCACCGACCTCGCCACGTCGGAACCGCACACACCGATGTGGCGGGTCTCCAGGGGGGTGTCCCGATATGATCGTTGCGGATCTCGATCCGTTTCCACCCCGGTCACCGGGGACGACGGCGCGTCCTGCCGGCACCCGGATGAGCTGGTATTCATGGTGGGCGACGCGCCGGACCGAGTCGACGAGCACGGTGGCCTGTTCGTACCTCTGCTGCGTTACCCGGCGCACGGACGCAAGGTTGCAGGGCGGCCGTGAGGCCGGCGCAAGGCCATGGGCGGCAGGTCCATGGGCAGTCACAGGCCGTAGGCACCGACAGGAGGAAGCCATGAGCTCACCGACGGATCTTCCGCTCGACGTGCGTGACATTCTCGACCGTCCCGACGTGGCGGACGCGGATGCTGCCGAACAGGCCCGCGAGATCTCCGCGGACGACCGGATGACGGCCCCGTCCTGGACGTCGTCCCTCGAGGTGGACGAGTACGACGCCGCCGAGCAGCGCATCGTCGTGGACGTCGACGAGGACGAGTACCGGTGAGGTAGGCCTCACCGCCAAATGAGGTGCGGCGACGGGCCGGCCCATCGGCCCGTCGGCCCATCGGCATGGGCACGGTCGGGACATCTCAGGTCATCGTGCTGGTCAGGCTCAGGTCATGTGGGAAAGTACGGTGAGTCGGCCAGTAGCCCTGACCGCGCCGGTCATGCATGTTGACGTAGCGTGGTCACGCACCACAGGTCAACTCCCGAACAGGACGCCTGGAACAGGCCCCTGCCGCCGGATCAGATGATCTACCGGCCAAAGGCCGCGCGATCACAGCTTCACCCGTGCGGCCGGAGGCCTCAAGGGACGCCAGCGCCAGAGTCGACCGATTGAAGGAGGTGCGCCGGTGACCGCGGAACCGGCGGCGCCGCAACCGCGTTCAGGCAAGACCGTCAGGCTGCCACGGACCGCACGTCGCTTCCAACTCCTGGGAGCCGCACGCGAGGTTTTCGTTGCGCAGGGTTATCACGCTGCCGCGATGGACGAGATCGCCGAACGTGCCGGCGTCAGCAAGCCCGTGCTCTACCAGCACTTTCCGGGGAAGCTCGAGCTCTACCTGGCATTACTGGACGAGCAAGCTCACTCACTGGTGTCGAGCGTCCGGCGGGCACTCGCGTCCACCACCGACAACCACGCCCGGATCGCGCGGTCGATCGCCGCCTACTTCGACTTCGTGAACGATCCGAGCGGGGCATACCAGCTCGTGCTCGAGTCGGACCTACGCAGCGAACCGGCGGTCCGCAAGCGGGTGGAGAACAGTTTCACCGAATGTGTCAACGCCATCGCAGGCGTCATTGCCGCGGACACCGGCATCGCTCCCGGGGAAGCCGAACTGCTCGCGGTCGGACTCGTCGGTCTCGCCGAGACCGGCGCCCGCTGGTGGCTGGTGACCGGCGGGGCGGTCCCGAAGGAGCGCGCCGTCGCGTCCATGGTCGAGCTGGCCTGGCGGGGCCTTGCCGGATACCCCCGGCGTAACGCCGACAGCGCCGGTCAGGAGCCGTCGCCGGGAACCGCCGACACCGCGGTTACCCGCCACGGGCCGGTCGACATCTGAAAGCGGTGGTTGACGCCTCCAGCGAACACAACCCCACCGCATCCCACACCGTTCGCGGCAGGCCCTAAGGTGGCGAGAGATCGTGGCAGGGGCGCGCTTGCCCTGACCGGCCGAAGGCAGTGCGATCATGGTCGTTCGCGTACCGCCCGAAGCCCGAAGGTACCTGGACAGCACACCTGACGAACGTGGAGGTCATCGCCAGTGGAAGTCAAGATCGGCATCCAGAACGTCGGGCGCGAACTGATCGTTGAAAGCGGCCAGTCACCGGAGGATGTGGCCCAGGCGGTCGCCGACGCGATCAGGTCGGAGCTGGGACTACTCACCCTCGTGGACGAGAAGGGCAGACGGGTCGTCGTCCCTGTCGGGAAGCTGGCCTACGTCGAGATCGCCGAAGCGGAAACCCGCCGGGTCGGCTTCGGCACGGCCTAGGTCCTCATCCCCTGGGCTGAGGAAACCTCTGGGCCCCAAGGTTTCCTCAGCCCAGGGGATTCCTGTGGGCCTCCGGACACCGCGGCGAGGACGACGGTCGCAGCGCCGGAGGGTCCTGGGCCGGCGTCCCGGGACCGGCCGAAACCCGTGGGCATCGCCGGCCCGCTCACCGTCAATTTTCGGATTAGGCGGACAGGCCGAGCGAGTCCATCCGAGCGGTGTGCGCCCGGGTGATCCGCTCGAACATCTCCGCCAACGCCTGTAGATCGCCTATTCCTGCCAGCAGACCGGTCAGCGCATCCCGATCGACCGCCACCCGCTGCGCCTGGGTCAGCGCCTCGCCCATCAGCCGTCGGGCCCACAGCGCGAGTCTGCCCGCAACCGTCGGATTGGCCTGGATCGCCGCGCGGACGCGTTCCACGGCGAACGCCGCGTGACCGGTGTCGGCAAGAACATCGAGGACCAGCGCGCAGGCGTCCGGAGCGAGCACGGATGCGATCTCACGGTAGAAGTCCGCAACGATGTTGTCCCCCACGTAGACCTTGACCAGACTCTCCAGCCAGTCGGCCGGTGCGGTGAGGTTGTGGAAGTTGGTCAGCGGAGACACGAACGGCCCCATGGCCTCCTCGGGATCGACACCGATACGCAGCAGATGCGCCCGGACCGTCTCGAAGTGCGCGAATTCGGCCGCGGCCATACTGGCGAGAGCAATCTTGTCCACGAGTGTGGGAGCCATCCGCGCGTCCGTGGCGAGCCGCTCGAACGCGGTCAGCTCGCCGTACGCCAATAGTCCCAACAGATCGACAACGGCAATGTCCGGCACCATCGGCCGCGAGCCGGCGGGGTCATCACCATCGCGACCACCATCGCGGACCGGATCATCCGGCCGCACCGGAACGGCGACCTGCCCGGAAACACCTGTACTGTCCGTCATATCAGATCACCCCAGCGTCGTCCGGCACGAACTACCCGATTTATGTCAACGGGCCCGGCTCCGCCAGAACACCTTCCAGCACAGGCACTTCGGGCGCCTCACCCGAAGGATGGGACCCGCCCCGCTGAAGGTCATTGTGTCGGAAGATGTCACAGAGACCTGTCGTCAGGTTATCCTCATCATCAGCCGGAGGTTGACCAGACCACTTCCGGCCCGAGCGGGCGTCGCCCCACCACGGGTCAGCGGACCCCGCCGGTACATATCGCGAGCGGGTGCAGCGTCGGATCCCGCTCATAGCAGACCAGGAGCATCCCGCTGTCCGTCTCAGCAGAAACCACAACCCACGCGCATGACAAGCCCACAGATCTCCCGAACGGCGACGACACGGTGACCGTGGCCGCGCCAGACAGCGCACCGACCGTCGGTTTCGCCGACCTCGGTGTCCGTGAAGAGATCGTCGAGGCTCTCCGTGTGCAGGGCATCCTCTCCGCCTTCCCCATCCAGGAACTCACTCTCCCGCTGGCGCTGGCCGGCTCCGACCTCATCGGTCAGGCTCGTACCGGCACCGGTAAGACCCTCGCCTTCGGCATCCCGCTGGTTCAGAAGGTGACCAGTCGAGCCGAAGGCGCCGACGGCAGGCCCCAGGCCCTCGTCGTCGTCCCCACCCGTGAGCTGTGCGTACAGGTCACCACCGACATCGAGCGGGCCGCTTCCAAACGCGGTCTGCGGGTGCTCTCGGTATACGGGGGTCGCGCCTATGAGCCACAGCTGGCAAGCCTGCGCTCCGGCGTAGACATCGTGGTCGGTACCCCCGGCAGGCTTCTCGACCTGGCCCGCCAGAACGTGCTGGTGCTGGCCGCGGTGCGCATGCTCGTCCTGGACGAGGCCGACGAGATGCTCGACCTCGGTTTCCTCCCGGACGTCGAGCGCATCCTCGCCCAGCTCCCGGACATCCGCCAGACGCTGCTGTTCTCCGCGACGATGCCGGGCCCGGTCGTATCGCTCGCCCGCCGGTTCATGCGGCGGCCGGTACATGTCACCGCGGAACGCCCGGACGAGGGCCGCACCGTGCCGGACATCAGCCAGCATGTGTTCCGCGCGCACGCGCTTGACAAGATCGAAGTCCTGGCCCGGATCCTGCAGGCCGAGGGTCGCGGGCTCGCCATCGTGTTCGTCCGGACCAGGCGGACCGCCGACAAGATCTCCGATGACCTGACGGGACGTGGTTTCGCCGCCGCGGCCGTCCACGGGGACATCGGTCAGGGCCAGCGGGAGCAGGCACTGCGGGCGTTTCGAGCAGGCAAGATCGACGTTCTGGTCGCGACCGATGTCGCGGCCCGCGGCATCGACATCGGCGGGGTGACCCATGTGGTCAACTACCAGTGTCCCGAGGACGAGAACGTCTACCTGCACCGCGTCGGCCGCACCGGCCGAGCCGGTGGCAGCGGCGTTGCGGTGACCTTCGTCGACTGGGACGACATGTCGCGATGGACCCTGGTCAATCGCGCCCTGGGGCTGTCCTTCGACACGCCGATCGAGACCTACTCGACGTCCCCGCACCTGTTCGAGGCCCTGGAGATCCCCACGGATGCCCGCGGCGTGCTGCCGCACGCCTCCCGCACCCGCGCCGGACTGTCCGCCGAGCGGGTCGAAGACCTCGGGGAGACCGGCCGTGGCGGTCGCCGCAGGCAGCGGCGGCCCGACGACCGGTCGGACGCCGGGTCGCCGGAACTCGCGCCCGACCGGCCCGCGGGTCCCCGCTCCACCCGGACCCGTCGCCGTACCCGCGGTGCCGGCGCCGCGGTCGCCGCGGTCACCGGGCACGGACCCACCGGCGCGGAACTGTCGGCCACGGAACTGCCGGCCGCGGAATCCACCACCGTGGAGCTGGCGTTCGCGGAACCGGCCGATGTGACCGATGTGACCGGTAGCGGCTCGCTCGCGACCAAGTCCACACGGATGCGGCCGGTGGACCGGACAACCGGCCTTTTCCGCGAACCCGTCACGGCCGCGCTGGTGGATGCCGGCGGGCTCGGCTCCAGGGACGGGCTCGGCTCCAGGGACGGGGACGGGGACGGGGACGTCCATGACGACGCGGCCGACGGTCAACCGGGTCCTCGCCGGCGCCGTCGGCGCCGCGGCGGCCGGGGACGTTCCACTGGTGCGCAGACCGCCGATGCAGGTGTGACCGGCAAGGCGGACGACCCGATCGAACGGCAGGCCGAGTCGGCCTGATCACCACCGGTCATGTTCCCCCGCGCAGGTCAGCGGGGTGCGTGGACTCGCAAGCTGATACGCATCCAGCTGATTTGCCAGAAGGCCGGTTTCGGTCGGCACGACCGGGTGGGGCGCGGCCCTCCGACAAGCGATGATCAACAACATTCTCGGTCTCGTACTGGTCGTCGCTCTCATCGCGGGCAACGCCCTGTTCGTCGCCGCCGAGTTCTCCCTGGTGGCGATCGACCGGAGCCAGCTCGAGCAGACGGCCAGGGACGGTTCCCGTGGTGCGCGCCGCGCGCTTCGGGCCGTCCGTTCCCTGTCGTTCCAGCTTTCCGGCGCCCAGCTCGGAATCACCTCGACGTCCCTGGTCGTCGGCTATGTCGCCGAACCGGCGATTGCGTCCCTGCTGGCGCCGGCGATCAGCGCGGCCGGGTTGCCGCACCGGGTCGTCCATGTCATTGCCGTAGTCCTGGCCCTCCTGATCGCCACAATCACGCAGATGGTCTTCGGGGAACTGTTTCCGAAGAATGTCGCGATCTCGGTACCCATGGCCGTTGCCGAACGTGTGGCCGGCCCGCAGATGCTTTTCTCCCGCTGCTGCCGTCCGATCATCACGCTTCTCAACGGAACCGCCAACCGGATCCTGCGGGCGATGGGCATCGAGCCGCAGGAGGAGCTCAGATCTGCCCGCTCACCGTCCGAACTCGGCTGGCTGGTGCGTTCGTCGGCCGAGAAGGGCACCCTCCCCCGCAACACGGCAACCCTGCTGGGCAGGTCCCTGCGGCTACGCGAACGCACCGCCCAGGACGTCATGACGCCACGGGTACAGGTGGCGGCGCTGCATGCCGGGAACAGCCTGGCCGACCTGCTGCGGGTCGCCGAGGAATCAGGCCACTCCCGGTTCCCGGTCCATCGCCGACCCGACCCAGGCGGCATCACGGACAGCGGCATCACGGACAGCTACACGACGGATGTCTATGCAACGGATGGTGACTGCGCTGGCGATGGCCCGGACTCGCCCTCGCCAGCAGACCTTGGTGGGGTCGACGACATCGTCGGAGTCATCCACGTCAAGGACGCCTTCGCCATTCCCCCCGCCGACCGCACCCGGACGCCGGTCAGCCGGCTCATGGTCCCTCCGGTCGTGGTGCCCACCTCTCTGAGCTGCGACGACCTTCTCGCCACCCTGCGGGGACACAGCCTCCAGCTCGCTGTCGTCATCGACGAGTACGGCGGCACAGCAGGCATCGTGACTCTGGAGGACCTCATCGAGGAGCTCGTCGGCCACGTCGCGGACGAGTACGACGCCCCGCAGACACCCGACGCGACCGCCCAGGCGGACGGGAGCTGGGTCCTGTCCGGGCTGCTCCGCCTCGACGAGGTCGCCGACCTCACCCGCGTTGCGCTACCCGACGGCCCGTATGAAACCCTCGCCGGGCTCGTGCTGCACCGCCTCGGGCGGATACCCGAGGCCGGCGACGAGGTCGAGGTCGGCGGTCACCGGTTCATCGCCGAGGCAATGGACCGCCACCGCATCGACCGCATCCGTCTGATCGTCCGGCCGGACCGCACCAGCCGCGATGAGAACCCCGACAGGCGTGCCGGCGGGGAGGAACCGGCCGGACGGATCCGACGATGACTCTGCTGAACCTCTTCGGGGCAGTCGTCCTGCTTGCTGGCAACGCGTTCTTCGTCGGCGCCGAATTCGCTGTCATCTCGGTCCGCCGCGACCGGGTGGAACCCTATGCGGCCGGCGGCGACCGCCGTGCCCGCACCGTCCTTGCGGCGATCGAACGCCTGTCGTTGATGTTGGCAGCCTCCCAACTCGGCATCACGATCTGCTCGCTGGGCCTTGGAGCGGTGGCCGAACCCACCGTCGCCCACCTGCTCGAAGGGAGTCTTGAGGCACTCGGCGTGCCCGCGAACCTGTTCCGCCCGATCGGCTTCGCGGTCGCCCTCCTGATCGTGGCCTGCCTGCACATCGTGCTCGGCGAGATGGTGCCGAAGAACATCGCTCTCGCCGGGCCCGAACGGGTCGCGCTATGGCTCGGACCACCGCTGGTCCGCTTCGCCCAGCTGACCCGCCCGCTCATCGTCGTCCTCGACGCGTTGGCGAACCGGTGCGTCCGGCTCGTCGGGGTCGATCCGGTGGACGAGCTGAGCACCGCGTTCACCCCGGACGAACTCGCGGCGATGATTGCCGAGTCTCGTCACGAGGGCCTGCTGGAGGACTCCGAACACACCCTGCTGACCAGCGCGCTGGAGCTGTCCGAGCGGACCGCCGGTGCCATCATGATCTTCATCGGTGAGATCGTGACCGTGCCGTGGTCAGTGACCGCGTCCGAGCTGGAAAGGCTTGTGGCCCGGACCGGGTTCTCCCGCTTCCCGGTCCGGGCAGCGGGAGAACCCGGTCCGGACGACACGAACCCGAACGACACGAACCCGAACGACACGAACCCGAACGACACGGGCACAGACCCCGGTGGGCCCGGTACCGGGCCGGCCACGATGATCGCCGGCTTCGTCCACGCCAAGGACGTCCTCGGCATCCACGGCGACGCCCGGGAGGAGCCGCTGCCGCCGCGCCGGCTCCGGCCGATGGTCGAGGTCCACGCCGACCTGCCACTGGACCAGGTGCTGCGGTTGATGCAGCGGACCGGC